>CBDUSV010000084.1:0-9990 GCA_965369885.1 uncultured bacterium | reverse complement strand
CCCGCGTTCGCGCGGGTCTTGCCCAATCCGCACCTTCGTGCCTACTTTCCACCATGACCCCGTTGGACAAATGGCAGTTCTGGATCGACCGTGGCGGCACCTTCACCGATGTGGTGGCGCGCAAGGGTGATGGTGAACTGATCGCGGCCAAGCTGTTGTCGGAAAACCCGGAACGCTACCCGGACGCGGCGTTGGCCGGGATCCGCGAAGTCCTCGGCGCGGGTGGCGCCGATCCCATCCCCCATGGCGACATCGAGGCGGTGAAGATGGGCACCACCGTCGCCACCAACGCCTTGTTGGAGCGCAAGGGCGAAGCCACCGTCCTGGTCATAAACTCCGGCTTCGGCGACGCCCTCCGCATCGCCTATCAGAACCGGCCGCGCCTGTTCGACCGCCATATCGAATTGCCGGAGCTGTTGTACAGCCGGGTGGTGGAGGTCAGCGGGCGGATCTCGGCCAGGGCTGAGGACTTGGTGCCGCTCGATCTCGCCGGCGCCCGAGGTGGGCTCCAGGCGGCGTTCGATGCCGGTATCCGCGCCTGCGCCATCGTCTTCATGCATGCCTACCGCGATGCCGGCCACGAACAAGAGGTGGCGCGCCTCGCCCGTGAGGTCGGCTTCACACAGGTTTCCACCTCGCATGAGACCAGCCCGTTGATGAAACTGGTCAGCCGGGGCGACACCACGGTGGTCGATGCCTATCTGTCGCCCATCCTGCGGCGTTATGTGGACAAGGTCGCCGCCGAGCTGGGCACGGCCAGGCTCATGTTCATGCAATCCAATGGCGGGCTCACCGACGCACACCGTTTCCAGGGCAAGGACAGCATCCTGTCAGGCCCGGCCGGCGGCATCGTCGGCGCGGTCCGCACCGCCGCCATGGCCGGGTGTGAGCGCATCATCAGCTTCGACATGGGCGGCACGTCGACCGATGTCGCCCATTACGACGGCGAATATGAGCGCGCCTTCGAGACCCTGGTCGCCGGCGTGCGCATGCGGGCGCCGATGATGCGGATCCACACCGTCGCCGCCGGTGGCGGCTCGATCCTCCATTTCGACGGCGCCCGCTTCCGGGTTGGGCCGGATTCAGCCGGCGCCAATCCGGGCCCGGCGAGCTACCGCCGGGACGGCCCCTTGACCGTGACCGACGCCAATCTCTGCCTCGGCAAGATCCGCCCCGAATTCTTCCCCCATGTGTTCGGGCCCGGGGGCGATCAGCCCTTGGACGGCGATGTCGTCGCCGAAAAATTCAGCACCCTGGCCCAAGAGATCGAGGCCGCGGGCGGCGGTGTGCGCAGCGCCAGCGAAATCGCCGAAGGGTTCCTGAGCATCGCCGTCGACAACATGGCCAACGCCATCAAGAAGATCTCGATCCAACGGGGCTATGACGTCACCGACTATACCCTGGCGAGCTTCGGCGGCGCCGGCGGCCAGCATGCCTGCCTGGTGGCCGATGCCCTGGGCATGACCAAGGTGTTGGTCCACCCCCACGCCGGGGTGCTCTCGGCTTTGGGCATGGGCCTTGCCGATGTCACCGAAATGCGCGAACGGGCGGTCGAAGAAAGGCTTATCCCCGACATCATGGCGCGGCTTGGCGACATCCTGGATCAGCTTGCCGCCGAGGCCACGGCGGCGCTGGCCGACCAGCAATTGGGCGAGAGCACGCTTAGCGTGGCGCGAAAGCTCCATGTGCGTTATGAGGGCACCGACACCGCCCTGATCATCGATTTCGCCGGCCATCAGGCTATTGTCGCCGCCTTCGAGGCCGCCCACCGCCAGCGCTACGGCTTTGTCATGGCCGCCAAGGCCCTGGTGGTCGAGGCCGTCTCGGTCGAGGCCAAGGCCGCGACAGCGGTGGCGATCGACCCGGTGATCACGCCGGCGCCCCGTGCCCAACCCCTAGGCCCGGTGGCCGAGGTCGAGATGCAGAGCCATGGCCAGGCCCTGCCAACCCAGGTGTTCGCGCGCGCGGATCTGCAGCCCGGCGATGCCATCCAGGGCCCCGCCATCATCGTTGAGCCCAACGCCACCACCGTGATCGAGCCCGGCTGGCGCGCCGAGGTGACGGCGCGCAACCACATGATGCTCGAGCGCACCGAGCCCCTGCGGCGCCAGGCCGCCATCGGCACCGCGGTCGATCCGGTGATGCTGGAGATCTTCAACAACCTGTTCATGTCGATCGCCGAACAGATGGGGGTGACGCTCGCCAACACCGCGTACTCGGTCAATATCAAGGAGCGCCTCGACTTTTCCTGCGCCCTGTTCGATGCCACCGGCCACCTGATCGCCAACGCGCCGCACATGCCGGTGCATCTCGGCTCCATGGGCGAAAGCGTCCAGGCCATCATCCGCGCCCGGGGTGAGGGCGCGGGCGGAGAGGCCATGAAGCCCGGCGACGTCTATGCCCACAATGCGCCCTACAATGGCGGCACCCACCTTCCCGACATCACCGTGATCACCCCGGTGTTCGATGAAGACGGCGCCGATATCCTGTTCTTCGTGGCGTCCCGTGGCCACCATGCCGATATCGGCGGCATCACGCCGGGCTCGATGCCGCCCAATTCCACCTCGGTGGAACAGGAAGGCGCCTTGATCGACAATTTCCTGCTGGTCGAAGATGGCAGGTTCCGCGAGGCGGAGATCACGGAGCTACTCACCCAAGGTGAATGGCCGGCGCGCAATGTCGCCCAGAACATCACCGATCTGCAGGCCCAGATCGCCGCCTGCGAAAAAGGCACCCAGGAACTGGGCAAGATGATCACCCATTTCGGCCTCGAGGTGGTCCAGGCCTATATGGGGCACGTCCAGGACAATGCCGAGGAATCGGTGCGCCGGGTCATCGAGGTGTTGCGCGACGGCAGCTTCACCTATGCCCTGGACGGCGGCGCCGAGATCCGGGTCAAGATCACCATCGACCGCGCGGCGCGCGCCGCCACCATCGATTTCACCGGCACGTCGAAGATGGCAAAGGACAATTTCAACGCCCCGGCGGCGGTGTGCCGGGCCGCGGTGCTGTATGTCTTCCGCACCCTGGTCGATGACGACATCCCGATGAATGACGGCTGCCTCAAGCCCTTGGACATCATCATCCCCGAAGGCTCCATGCTGCGCCCCGAATACCCCGCCGCCGTGGTCGCCGGCAATGTGGAGACCTCGCAATGCGTCACCGATGCGCTTTACGGGGCGCTGGGGGTCATGGCCGCGGCCCAGGGCACCATGAACAACTTCACCTTCGGCAACCAGGACTACCAATATTACGAGACCATCTGCGGCGGCTCCGGCGCCGGGCCCGATTTCGACGGCACCAGCGCGGTCCATACCCACATGACCAATTCCCGCCTCACCGATCCCGAGGTGCTGGAATGGCGCTTCCCGGTGGTGGTGGAAAGCTTCGCGCTGAGACCTAACACCGGAGGTGGCGGCCGTCACCGGGGTGGCGACGGCGTCATTAGGCGTATCCGGTTCCTCGAGCCGATGACCGCGGCGATACTGTCCAACCACCGCCAAGTGGCGCCGTTCGGCCTTGAAGGCGGCTTCGATGCGGCGTGCGGCCGCAACCATGTTGAGCGCGCCGACGGCACTATCGAAGAGCTCTCAGGGACTGGGCAGGCCGAAATGGAAGCGGGCGACGTCTTCGTCATCGAGACCCCGGGCGGCGGCGGCTTCGGCAAGGCTTCGGGCTAAGAGATGGGCGCGGGTCTTCAAACCCATGGCGGGTTAGAGGTGGGGATGGTGAGGGGAATGCTAATTAGCCGGCTTGCGGGGGATCTTTCTGGTCGCCGGTGGTGCCCAGTTTCTTGTTTTCGAGTTCGTCTTCGGCCTGTTCAGCTTCTTGTTTCAGCTGGACTTTTTCGGCTTTGGTGCGGCCTTCCTTGACACGGTTGATGGCAGCACGGTTCGAAGCGGTAGACCGCTTGCGTTGCTTCCGGTACTGGTTAAGACTGATGACCTCACCCATGGTCACGCAGACCTCTCGGCTATCGATTGACCACACATTATCATTGAGTGCAGCATATCTTTTATTTTGTCTTAACTCAACTTCGGTTAGACCACCAAGTGGTCCTTGGCGCCATAAAATGCGGTGATAAGGCTTGCCGACCTTGGAGCGATTGATTTGAAGAAGTTTCTTTATGGGATTGCTGGCGCCATCGTGATCGCCGTTGCCGTTGCCCTTATCGCGCCCAGCCTGATCAACTGGAACGCCTATAAGGACGACATCACCCGCGAGCTCAATCGGCTCACCGGCCGCGCGGTGGTCATCCAAGGCGATATCGATTTCGCGGTGTTGCCGGCGCCGAAGCTCATCGTCGGCGCCGCGCGGCTGGCCAACCTCAAGGGCGCCAAGGCCAAGGACATGGTGCGCCTCAAATATTTTGATGTTCGGGTGGCGCTGCTGCCTTTGTTGTCGGGCCGGATCGAGATCAAATCAATCGGCCTGGTCGAGCCGGTGATCGAACTCGAAGTTCTGGCTGACGGGCGCAACAACTGGGATTTCGCTGGCGCCGCGCCGGCGGCACCGGCCCCGGCCAAAAGCGCCGCTAGCGCCGGACCCGCCAAGCCCGAGGAAAAGCTGAGCCGGATGTTGGGGTCCCTGGCGGGGATCAGGCTTGACCGCCTGAGGGTGGTCAACGGCAAGATCACCTTTCGCGACAGTGTCGCGGGCACCGTCAAACAGGTTGAGAACTTCAACCTCAACATCTCCGCCAAAAGCCTCATGGGCCCGCTTGAGGCCGCCGGCAAGTTACGCCATGGCGGCGCCGACATTGCCTTCAAGTCACGCCTTGGCCGGCTCGACGGTCTGTTCGGCACGGGTGGCACCCCGGCCGAGATCACCATTGAATTGCCCGGTCCGAAAGCGCGGATCACGGTCAGGGGCACCCTCACGGTACCGGTGGGGGGGCACAAATTCACCGGAAATTTCGAGGCTTCGGGGCCGGACCTGGCGGCGTTCGCATCTACCCTCAGCTCCCTCGGCGGCGGTGGCGGTGACCCATCCCCCCAGTTGCTGGCTCGGAAGTTCAAGCTCAAAGGCGCCCTCGCGGCGACCGCGGCGGGGATCGAGGCCAATGAATTGGCGCTGGAACTGGGCACCACCCGGGGCACCGGCGCCGTCAATGTCAGGCTTGGCGACGTGCCGCAAGTCGATGTGGCGTTGTCGTTCAACCGCATCGATCTCGACCGCTGGCTCGCCGAAAGTCCCAAGCGCCCGGCGCCGAAACTTAGCCCCCCGGCGCCACGCCGCCCGGGTGGTATTCTGCCGGTTCTCAAAGCCCAGGGGGAGACCCCCAATCTTCGTGGCTCCATCGATGTCACGGTAGACGCGGTGCTGTTTCGCGGTGGCGTGGTGCGCCAAGCCAAATTCAACGCCGGTTACGCCGACGGCAAGCTCAAGCTTCATCAATTGGCGGCGTTGCTGCCCGGTGGCTCCGATGTGACTTTGACCGGCGAGGCGCAGCTCGCCCAGAGGGGCCGGCGCTTCGATGGCAGTATCGAGGCGGTATCCGACAATTTCCGCGGGGTGTTGAGTTGGCTGAAGATCGATGCCTCGAAACTGCCGCCGGGCCGGGTGCACAAGGTCTCGCTGACCGCCAATATCAGGGCGACGGAACGGCAAATCAGCGTCGAAAGCCTGGATCTGCGCCTTGACGCCAGCCGGGTGACCGGGGGCATCGTCCTTGCCCTGCGCGCCCGGCCTTCCTTCGGCGCCAATCTCATCATCAACCGGCTGAACCTGGACGCCTATCTGCCCCAATCGGCCAAATCCGCCGAGCCCAAGTCCGCTACTGGCGCCGGGGCGGCTAAACCCCCGCCGGCAAAGACACCGGCCAAGACGCCGGCCAAGCCGGGGCCGGGTGCCCTGGCCGCCCTTGACGGCTTCGATGCCAACCTCAAGCTTAGAATTGACCGTTTGACCTACAACCGGGTTCCGGTTCGCAACATCCGCTTCAACGGCACCCTGTTCGGCGGCGAGCTCACCCTGCGCCGGGCGTCCATCGGCCGCGTCGCCGGGGGCAGTATCTCGCTATCCGGAAACATGCGGGGATTCGCCGAGACCCTCGATCTCGACGTCCGTTTCAAAGGCTCCACCAAGGACCCGTCACGGCTTGCGCAACTCGGCGGCATAGAGGCTTCGATCGCGGATTTCGGCCGCATCGATTTGTCGGGACGGGTGCGGGGCACCACAAAACGTTTGAAGCTCGATGCCACCTTGAAGTCGGGCAAGGCCGGGATCGGCATTGCCGGTGAGCTCCGGGATCTCGATACGCAGCCGGCCTATAGCCTTTACGTCAAGGCCCGTCACCCCAACTTCACCGAATTCGTCAAAAGCTTCCATAAAAGCTTCTCTCCGCCGTCGCCCAAGCTTGGGGTTTTTGCCCTGGAAGGCCGGGTCAAGAATTCCGCCCAGGGTATCGCGCTCAGCGGTCTCAAGGGGGCGCTGGGGCCGGTCGAACTGAAAGGCGCCGGTGGTCTCGACCTGAAAGGCCCACGGCCCAAACTTGTCGTCAAGCTCAGCGCCGGCGAGATCAATACCAATCTGTTCCTGGCGCCGCGGCCTGGGGCCGCCAAGCCCCAGCGCAAGTCAAAATCGGGCAAGGCCCGTGCGCCCCGGCGGGCCGAGCGTTGGTCGCGTGAGCCCATCGAACTGACCGCCTTGCGGTCGCTGGACGCGGATATCACCCTCAACTCGACGCTTCTGGTCTACCGCAATTTCCGCATCTCCGATCCCCTGGCCGAGATCAAACTCAAAGACGGCATTTTGAAATTCGAGCGCATTGGCGGCAAAATGTTCGGCGGTGACTTCGCCCTCGTCGGCGAGATCGGGGCCGCCAAAGCCGGTGGGCCGGTCAAGACGGCGCTTCGCCTCGACGTCGCCGGCGCCAATCTGCGCCAGGCCTTGTTCAACGCCGCCGATCTCGACGTTGCCGATGGCGTCATGAATCTAAACATGGACCTGGTCAGCACCGGGGCCACCCAACGGCAACTGGTATCGAACCTGAACGGCACCGCCGCGCTTGAGGTCCGCAACGGCGTGGCCAAGGGGTTCAATCTGGCCGCGGTCAATGATCAACTGAAAAGGCTCGACCGCGCCGTCGATTTCTTCACCTTGCTGCAGACCGGGATGTCAGGCGGCATCACCCGGTTTTCGAGGCTTGGCGGCACCTTCACGGTGAAGGACGGCGTCGCCGAATCCCGGGATCTGAGCCTGATCGCCGAAGGCGGCGAAGGCCGCGCCGTGATGGTGGCCAAGCTGCTGCCCTGGCTGATCGACATGAATTCGGAGTTCCGCCTGAGCGATCATCCCCAGGCGCCGCCGTTCGGCATGCGCTTGACCGGTTCCCTCGACAATCCGCGGCGTATCTTCAAGACCAACCAGCTCCAGGCCTATCTGGTCCAGCGTGGCATCGGTTCGGTGTTGAAGCGGTTTTTACCGCAGAAGTCCGGGACCCAGACGGCGCCGGCCCCCACCTATCCTTCTCAGCAACAGCCGCAACAGACCCAGCCGCTGCCGAAGCCTGAAGACTTCATCCGCGATATCCTCAAGGGCCTTGGCCGCTAGGGGCCGCTAGGGGCCTCCTAGGGGCCGCTAGGGGCCTCTAGGACCATTGCCGCCCTCGGCTCGGCCCCTCAACTCCTCGAGCACGAAGATGCGGATGGCGCTCGAGAGGTTGCCCACCCGGGCGCCGTCGATGGCGCCGATAAGCTGGTTGACGGAAACCCCACGTTGGCGCGCCGCCGTGGTCAGCTCCCGCCAGAAGGCGTCCTCCAACGACACGCTGGTCTTGTGACCGGAGACCACCACCGAACGCTTGCGGATGATTTGGGGGTGCCTGCCGGTCTCCATGTCGGGGCTCATGTGACCGAAGATTTGCGGCGCCTGCGCGGGGGCCTTGCCGCCGCGCCGCGCCTCGCAGCCTCGATGCCACGGCGTGCCCACGGCAACAGGGCGTCCGGGTCTTCCATGGCATCCATCGGCGCCTGCCAATAGGACATCTCGACCGGTTTGTTTTTGCCTGCGTAGGTGAAAGGCCGCGACCCGGCGGCGGCGAAGTGGTCTTTGGTTGCGCCATCGGCCTTGATGTACAGGGTGTCCGAGGCGATGAGGGCGAACATGACGCCATCGAGATAGATGCCGTGGCCGCCGAACATCCTGCGCGCGGTGACCGGCCCCAACGGCGCCAGCAGATCAAGGGCGTAGTCACAAAACTCCGAGCCGGACGCCATGTCGGGGTCTCCGGGTGTGGTCAGAGATTGTCGAAGAAGTCGTTGCCCTTGTCGTCGATGACGATGAAGGCGGGGAAATTCTCGACCTCGATCTTCCACACCGCTTCCATGCCGAGCTCGGGATATTCCAGGGTCTCGACCTTGCGGATGCACTCCTTGGCGAGTATGGCCCCGGGGCCGCCGATGGAGCCGAGATAGAAACCGCCATGGGCCTTGCAGGCGTCGCGCACCACACTGCTGCGGTTGCCCTTGGCCAGCATCACCATACTGCCACCGGCGGCCTGGAATTCATCGACATAGGAATCCATCCGTCCCGCCGTGGTCGGCCCGAACGAGCCCGACGCCATGCCTTTTGGGGTCTTGGCCGGGCCGGCGTAATAGACCGGGTGGTCCTTGAAATATTGCGGCAGGCCCTGGCCGGCATCGAGACGTTCCTTGAGCTTGGCGTGGGCGATGTCGCGCGCCACCACCATGGGCCCGGTCAGGCTGAGCCGGGTCTTGACCGGATGGCGGGCGAGGGAGGCGAGGATGTCCGCCATCGGTTGGTTGAGGTCGATCTCGACGACCTCGCCTGCCAGATCGGCGGGCTCCACATCGGGCAGGTACTGGGCCGGGTTGGTCTCCAGGGTCTCGAGGAAAATGCCATCGGCATTGATCTTGCCGAGGACCTGGCGGTCGGCGGAGCACGACACCCCGATGCCGACCGGGCACGACGCGCCGTGGCGCGCAAGGCGGATGACGCGGACGTCATGGCAGAAATACTTGCCGCCGAACTGGGCGCCGATGCCGGTGCGTTGGGTGAGCTGGTGGATCTGGCCTTCGAGCTCCCGGTCGCGGAAGGCCTGGCCGAATTCATTGCCCGCATTGGGTAGGCCGTCGAGATAGCGGCAGCTTGCCAGCTTCACGGTCTTGAGCGTCATCTCCGCCGAGGTGCCGCCGATGACGATGGCGAGATGATAGGGCGGGCACGCCGCGGTGCCGAGCGTGCGGATCTTCTCGTCGAAGAATTTGAGCAGGCTTTCCGGGTTGAGCAGCGCCTTGGTTTCCTGGAACAGGAACGACTTGTTGGCCGAACCGCCGCCCTTGGCGATGAACAGAAAGTGGTATTCGTCCCCATTCACCGCCAACACATCGATCTGGGCCGGCAGGTTGTCGCCGGTATTGACCTCGGTGTACATGTCGAGCGGTGCCATCTGGGAATAGCGCAGATTGCTGGTCTGAAAGGTGTCGCGGATGCCTTCGGCCAATGCCGCCTCGTCGCCGCCCGGGGTCCACACCCGGTGACCCTTCTTCGCCATCACGATGGCGGTGCCGGTGTCCTGGCACATCGGGAGCACGCCGCCGGCGGAGATGTTGGCGTTCTTCAACATCTCGCGGGCGACGAAATGGTCGTTGGCCGAGGCCTCGTCGTCGTCGAGGATATTGCGCATTTGTTGCAGATGGCCGGGCCGCAGCAGATGGGAAACATCGCGGAAGGCCTCGGCCGCCAACAGGGTCAGTGCCGCGCTGCCGACCTTGAGGACGGTCTCGCCCTCGAAGCTGGCCTGGGCCACGTGGTCGGCGCCGAGGCGATGATAGGCCACGCCATCGTCTTCCCCATCGGAGCCCGTGGGAAACATGGGGTGGTAGGTGAAGTCGGACATGCGATGGCCCTTTTCGGGTCGCTTACCGTTCAATCATGCACTTGGATCAATCAAGTACTGGGATCAATCAAGTACTGGGGGATCAGGAACTATTTTTTGCGGAAGGCGTCAAGGGAGACGATCTTGCC
>CBDUSV010000083.1:0-9991 GCA_965369885.1 uncultured bacterium | reverse complement strand
ACATGGCAGGCATAAACAAGATCGATGCTGTCATTGGCAAACATCGGCAGAGTGTCGACGGCATGTCTGTGGTCGATATGGGGGAAATCGTCGAGGTCGACATGGACGAACCCGGGGATGAACCGTTTGCCACAGCCAAGATGAACTTTGATCATGCCAATCCCGAACTTCACCGATAGAACGCGCCGACGGCTTGACAGACACGGTCGATATCCGCATCCCCAAGCCGGGTGGAAGACGGCAACCATAACCCTGTTGCCGCGTAACGATCGGTCACCGGAAAAGAGAGATGTCCAAGGCCGATGGCCTTTTGGGCGTGGACCGGCGGATAGATCGGCCTTGCGCCGATGCCGCCGTCCCGAAGATGGCGGCTGAGATCATCGCGGTCGGCAACGAAGACATCGATGAACCACGGCGCCACCCGGGTGGTATCGGTCTCGATCCATTCGATGGCGTCGATCCCGTCCAATTGCTTCCGGTAGCGCTGCCAAATCTCTTTTTTTCGTTGCAGCCGCCAGGGCAGCTTCTTCATCTGCTCGATGCCGATAACCGCCTGGAAATCGGTGAATTTAAAGTTGAATCCGAGGGAATCGTGAATGTCGGCGCCACCGCTGGTGCGGCCGAAGTCCTTGATGCGGCGGAGCGCGCCGGCGACGGCGTCGTCGTTGGTCACGATGGCGCCACCCTGACCCGTGGTGATCACCTTAGGCGTGCTGAACGAAAAACAGCCCACATCACCGACCGTGCCGAGATGGCGGCCATCGTAATAGGACCCGAGGGATTGGGCGGCGTCTTCGACCAGATAGAGGCCATGTGAACGACACAGGGATAGAAGGGCATCGAGATCGTTGCTGCGCCCGTTGAGGGAGACGTGGATGATGGCCTTGGTCGCGGCGGTGATGGCGTTCTCGGCCGCACTCAGATCAAGGTTGAGGGTCTCGGGTTCAATGTCGACGAACACCGGCTTGGCCCCGATCAATGTCGCCGCATTCGCCGTCGCGATCATGGTGAGGTCGGGAACGATGATCTCGTCGCCGGGCCTGATGTCGAGCGCCAAGAGTGCCAGGGAAAGGGCAACCGTGCCGCTGGTGGTGACAACACAGTGACCAGCGCCGGTGAAATCGCATAGCCGGTCTTCGAATTCGGCGGTCTTCTTGAATTCCGTACCCCAGCCACCCGACAACACATATTGGTGCAGCGCATCGGCTTCTTTGTCGTCGAACCAGGGTTCGGTCTGCGGTATGAAATCCAAATCTTCCCTCACACGCCTTTATAGAATTTCCTTGTCCGTGGCGACGTCGACGAAGGGGCCGTTCTTGACCTCCAGGACCTGGGTATCGTCTTCAAGGATTTCATAGCCATGCCCGCAATCGGCGAGGACCGCGAAGTCACCGGTTTCCAAAATGGTATCCTTGACCAGCCGTTTGTCGGCGTCGAACATTGAGACCTTGAGACGCCCGCGTTTGACATAGACCACTTCCTGGGTCTGGGTGACATCGCGTTGATGGAACTTGTGGCGATGGGCGGCAAGTTCCTTGCCGGCGGGGTATTGCCAGCAGCCGGCCTGGATAAAGAGCTCATCGGGGGTGCAAAAGTTGAGTCCCGGTTTCCAGTCGGATTCCCGCCAGATGATGGCCAACAGTCGGTCGCCGTCGCGGATTTCTTCCATTTCTTGTTTCCACATCTGCCGGTCAGCAGCCCGCTTGATGATTTCCGGGATCGCCGCCCTCGGGTTCAGATCGGCCGAATGAAGGAATTCGGCGTATAGAACTCGTAGAGCTTCACCAGTTCAGAGATCCCCTCCTCCACCGTAATCTCGCAACGGTATCCCAAGGCCGCCGCCTTGTCGTAGGAGATGATGAAATCCCGGATGTCGGTATCGGACAAATTCGAATTGATGATCTCGTAATCCAGGTGCTCCTTGATCATCTCGGCCAGATCCAGTTTCGAATAATTGAGCCGCTCGTCACCCATGTTGAAAATCTGGCCGCGCATGTCATCGGCGTGATCGAGGGCAAAAACATAGCCCTGAACCGAATCCCAGACATGCATGAAGCTTCGCTTCGAATGTCCCGAATAGATCACCAGGGTCCGTTCCTTGACCGCTTTTTCAACGAAATCGTTCATCAACAGTCCCGAGCGCATGCGTGGGCTGACACCGAACACAGTCGCCCAGCGTAGCGAAATGGCGTTGTCACGTTCCAAGACGAACTGCTCACCCTGATGCTTGGTCAAGGAATAAAGGTTGCCCGTGGTGTCCACCGGGCCATCTTCGACACAAATGACACCCTGGTTGCCATAGAGTGATGTGGTCGAGGCATAGATCATCAGTTGGTCTTTGCTCAGATCCTTGCAGATTTCCTGTGTCGCTTGAACATTGATCAGATGCGCCGAGTTGGGGTTGGCCTCACACGCCGGGTAACCGCTGATGGCGGCCAGGTGGAATATGACTTCGGCATCTTTGAGATAAGGCCGGTCACGGTCGCGAATGTCCCGTTTGATGACCTCAAATCGGGGGTTGCGGATCAAATGGAGGATCGAATCATAGCCATAGAGGAAATTGTCGACGATGGTCACCTCATGGCCGGCATCGAGAAGCGCCTTGCACAAAAGATTGCCGACATAACCGGCGCCACCCGTGACCAAAATCTTCATCAATGCGCTCGCCGGTAATGACCTAAATGGTGCTTTTCATCGAATTGGAGGGCGGTCTTGAACAAGCCCAGCTTCTTGCATTCATACGCATAGTATAGAAGCTGGCCGGACGCTAGCGCAGAAAAGCTCCAGAAGCCAGGGGCTGATCACAACCAACCCATGACATTTTTCCCCTCCACATGTCACTTCCGGTCCGAAAATACCGTGTTCAGAAACACGAACCCCGAATCATCTGACAGGACGGAATCCTTGCGGCGAATCAAAGGTAGCAGCGCGGTCGCCCGGGCTTGCTTGAACAAAGCAGGAATGCTGAAAGGCAAGGCGTGGAATTTTCCGTTATTCGTCCCCCGCCGCAAATATCTGACTTTATATTCAAGTTTCCAGGGCCAACGAATGTGCCGTTGCGGTGGCCCAAGGGATATACCTTCAATCCAACCCGATCGGTGTGGCAATTCTATCATGACCGACCGGACCTGATCACGCCCATCCCCGATGCGCATCCAACCGACATGGCCCGCGGGCACCTTAATCTTGCGTCCTGTGCCTTGAGGCCTCGAAGAACGCGGATTGTCGATGACCAGGAGTTCGAAGAAGCGGTCGCCGGGGTTGGTCACCCAGAGATGGGTTTCCGGCATGGACTTGCCACTCGCACTGATCAGAATCTTGGCGGCATAGCGAAAGTCGAAGCCATTGCGCCGTTGATCTAGATTTGTCGATTTTTGCGCATGCGCCAGATTGATGACGATTGGCAGCGGTAGAGCCGCAATCTTCGGCTTGCGCGAGTTGACCAGGCGCTCGAAGCTGGAAGTGCCAAAAAGCATTGACGCAGTGAGAGCGCCAAAGCGACCACCGCCTTGCAACAAACTCGCACTCAACGTGATATCGCTTTCCAAATAGAAAATTGTGGTGTCTTCCGCCAAGCGAGCAAATTGTCCAGCCAAGGCTTTCTCGTCAATGATGTGTGGGCGGTAACGGAAATCGGTCTGGAGCTTTTGGTTCCAGTTGCCGACCATCAACAGGACCAAGACCAAGGTGCCAATGCCGGTGGCGATACGAAGCCCCCGCGGTCGATCTCGTGCCATGAATGACGCCAATCCCGCGGCAGCGATCCCCACAAGCAGGACCTCCATCGCAGCAAAAATACGAAAGAAAATTGCGGCGGGGTATCCTGAGTACACCAAAAACAGGGCCAAGACCAAAGGGATGGCAATGCCGATCAGCAACGCCGCCACGGGCCGGGTTAAAACCGCCCGTTCTCCCGGCACTGCCCACCTTCTCGCAATGAAAGGCACCAGCAATGCAAAAATGAACAGGCCCTGGGTGGTAAGGGGCACCTTTTTGATTTGAAAGCCAATGGCCCTCAAGTTCTCGAGGAAGCCGCTGCCCATATCGAACCAGCGCGGCTCTCGCGCCCCGGCGTGATCCAGGAGTGGAAAGAAGCTCGGCAACAGTTGTGCGGCAAGGGTCAGAAGCCCGAGCCCGACCGCGATTATGACCAGGTTCCGATGCCATAATTTAAGCCGATGCCACGATTTGGGAGATGGACCGGTGGCGAGAAGGTAAGCGACGACGCCACTAAAGAGAAACACGCGCGCGATGGTATGCAGCCCCAACAGAAAAAACCCGGCAAGTAGGACGATCGCGGGATTGGCCTTCTCGCCCCTTCGCAACAGATAGGTCCACAGCATCAGGGTGCAGGCAAATGCCAGTTCCGACGCGACAAAAGTGTGTAAGCCTCTAGCCGGCAAGACAAGCATGGCTAACAAGGCCAGCCCGACCGCCGCCGCCATGGTTCCGAACAGGACCCTGAGGAAGAAGGCAATCGCCAACCCCATCACCACCGCGATGATGGCTTCCAACACCGCGAAGGCCCATTTGAGTGACAACCCGGTGGTGAGCACCGCGGCATTCATCAAGTCATAGAGAGGACTGTGGGTGCCGATGGTGCGGAAATGGATGCGGGCACGCCACCACAACCGTGCCTCGTCGGCGTTGTCATCCAGATCGCGCTGCATCTGGATGTCAGCAAGGGCCGGCGATGAGGTGTCGTAGCCTTGCAGGATCTGCTTACCACCCCACAGGTAATGCATCGCATCGTCGCCAAGCCATGGCATGCCAAGGGCATTGGTCGGCAGGAATATGAAAGCAAGCTTGGCAAGGATGAAGAACCCGATGGCGGCACTGAACAGTACGCGGTGGTGGTCCAACTCGATCTTTGCCGGTTCCATCACGGGATGTCTGTGGTTTCTCAAAAGTTTGTCAGAGGGAGAAGTTCAGATTTGTCCAGTCTTCATTCGGTTTCCGGACGGTAACGTAGAATCCCGTTCGAATCCATATGCCGGTCCCTGGCCGCCGGCCCATCGAAGACATGAAGGCAAAACGGGCCCGGCCAGTGGCCGAACCCGTTGGATTTTTGCCCGGATTATCCCTCCGGGGGATTTTCGAGCTTTGCTCGAAAATGGTGGAGCCAGACGGGATCGAACCGACGACCTCTACAATGCCATTGTAGCGCTCTCCCAACTGAGCTATGGCCCCGCAAATCGTGTCCCCTAAGTCCTCAATCTCACCCCCGGGACATCTGTAGGGGTTGGTACAGGGGTTGGAAAATAAGGATAGAGAGCCATACCAGGCAAGTAAAAAACCAATGGGCCGGATAAGGGGTTGGCCAATGGGCTGGGTTGTGGGCCCGATTGTGGGCTAGGCGCTGCCCTCTTCGTCTTTGACCTTGCCGATGACGTCGGCCACGTCGTCGGCGTCCTCGCCAAGTTCCGATGCGTCCTCGATCAGGTTGTCCTCGTCCTCCTCGTCGTCGTCGGACGCATCGATGCTCTCAATTTTCTCGAGGCTATCGGCGGCGGTGCTGTCATTGCCATTGGCGGCGCTTTCCGCAACCGTCTCGGTAGTCTGGTCCGGGCCAAGCACCGGGCCGGGGGCCGGTTTAGGACTTTCCGGCGCCTTGGCCTCAAGCTTCTTGGCCTCAAGCTTCTTGGCTTCGGCGGCGGCGGATGCGGCGGCGACGGCGCGGACCCGTTTTCGCTTGGTGATGGCTTGCGAATCAAAAGGTGCATCACATTTGGGGCACACGCCCGTTCCGCGATTAAGGTCATAGAATCGCGCCGCGCAATTCGCACAGGTACGTTTGGTTCCCCAGCTAGTCATTTCCACCCACACCCCTCCAATTCTAAATGGGCGTGCTTTGATGGCACCAATTGCCAATTGCCACGATCGACCATCGCTGTCAAAACAAAATTAATGATGAAGACATAAAAATTTTATTGATGTCATCACCCTGGTCAGGGATGCGAAAAGTCCTGGCTTCATTGTCAACCGGGCCTATATTTTCCAGACAGTCCAACTTGGTGTCCCAATTGGCGCCCACTGGCGCCGATACCAGAGAGAGAAGAGCCCGTAACATTATGGCGACGCAGTTAATTTCCGCTCCCGCCACCCCGCTCAAGGGGAACGTTCGTGTCCCAGGGGACAAGTCGGTTTCCCACCGTGCCTTGATGATCGGGGCCGTCGCCGTCGGCGAAACCCGCATCGAAGGTCTGCTCGAAGGCGAAGACGTGCTCCATAGCGCTGCCGCGCTTCGGGCGCTCGGCGCCGAGATCGAACGCGATGGCGACGGCGTCTGGCGCATCCATGGCACCGGCATAGGCGGCCTCCAAGCCCCCGCCAGTGTGCTCGACCTCGGCAATTCGGGGACCGGCGCCAGGCTGCTGATGGGTCTTGTGGCCAGCCATCCCTTCACCAGTCATATCACCGGCGATGCCTCGCTTACCGCCCGCCCCATGGGCCGCATCACCACACCCTTGAAAGAGATGGGCGCCAGCTTCATCGGCCAGGGCGGCGGTTGCCTGCCGCTGGCGGTCATCGGCGCCGAGGCCCCGGTTCCCATCACCTACCGCCTGCCGGTGGCCTCGGCCCAGGTCAAATCGGCGATCCTGTTGGCCGGCCTCAACACGCCGGGGCAGACCACGGTGATCGAACCCCAGCCGACCCGGGATCACAGTGAAATCATGATGCGCTATTTCGGCGTCGATATCGCGGTGGAAGATCTTGAGGGCAAAGATGGCGGCAGCGAAAAAGGTGGGCGGGCGATCACCGTGACCGGCCAACCGGAGATCACCGGACGCCACATCCACATCGCCGGCGACCCCAGTTCCGCCGCCTTCCTCGCCGTTGCCGCCGCCATCGTGGCGGGCTCCGAAATCACCCTCGGCCATATCGGCATCAACCCCTTGCGCATGGGCCTTTATGAAACCTTGCGGGAGATGGGGGCGGACATGTCGATCGAACCTGCCAATTCCAAAACCGAGGGCGCGGAGCCCACCGCCGATATCACCATTCGCGCCGGCGCCCTCACGGGCGTCGACGTTCCCGCCGACCGGGCGCCTTCGATGATCGACGAATATCCGATTCTGGCGGTGGCCGCGGCCTGCGCCGAAGGCACCACCACGCTCAACGGCCTCGCCGAGCTTCGCCTCAAGGAAAGCGACCGCATCGCCGCCATCGCCGCCGGCCTCAAAGCTTGCGGAGTCAAGGTCACGGAAGACGCCGATAGCCTGGTGATCGAGGGCACAGGCTCACCGCCGCCCGGCGGTGGCGTCATCGCCAGCCTTTTCGATCACCGTATCGCCATGGCCTTTCTGGTGCTTGGCATGGCAGCGAAAAAGCCGGTTTCAGTGGATGACGGCACCGCCATCGCCACCTCCTTCCCGGGCTTCGTCGATCTGATGAACGGCCTTGGCGGCCGCATTCAAGAGCCGGGAGGGCTGGGATGATCATCGCCATCGATGGCCCATCGGCATCCGGCAAGGGCACCCTGGCGCGGCGCCTGGCTGCCCATCTGGGTTTCGCCTATCTCGATTCGGGTAAGCTTTACCGCGCCGTCGGGCTCAGCCTGGTGCGCCAGGGCATGGACCCCTCGGACTCAAAGGCGGCGACCGCCGTGGCCCAGGCCATCCGGCTGGAAGATACCGATGATCCGGAGCTCAGCTCAGACGAGGCCGCCCGGGCCGCCACCATCGTCGCCACCGTCCCAGGGGTCCGCCAGGCGCTGTTGCCGATCCAGCAGGGCTTCGCGGCCCACCCCCCCGGCGGCGCCCAGGGCGTGGTGGTTGACGGCCGCGATATGGGCACCGTGGTCTTCCCCGGGGCCGAGATTAAGCTTTTCGTCACGGCCAGCCCTGAGGTCCGGGCCACCCGGCGCCTTAAGGAGTTGCAGGAAAAGGGCTTGGAGAGTATACATAGCCGCGTTTTTCAGGACATGAAGGAGCGTGATACACGCGATTCCAGCCGCGAGAATTCGCCTTTGAAGCCAGCATCCGATGCCCATCTGCTGGATACCACGGACCTCGATGCGGACCAGGCGTTCGCCGCGGCGATCGAACTCATTGAACAACCATCCGGCGCCGGCTTGACCCGGCACCGGGACCGGACATCGGGATGACCCGGCCAGGCTCCAGCACGGCTCGTCAGGCCCCTCCAGGTCCCAGGCAAACGGCCAGAAAATTGGCCAGAAAATTGGCCAGAAAATTGGATGGTCCTTACCATCACGGAGAATTTAGAAGCCCATGACTGATCTTACCGCCGACACCACCGATAACACCGAAGAGCCGTATTCGACCGGCGAGGATTTCGGTGAACTTCTCGAGGAGTTTTTTCAGACCTCCGAGCCGCTGGAAGGCGCCGTGCTCAAGGGCACCATCATCACCATCGAGAACGATGTCGCCGTCGTCGATGTCGGGCTGAAATCGGCGGGGCGCATCGCGCTCAAGGAGTTCGCCGGCCCCGACGGCAATGCCGAGATCCAAGTCGGCGACGAAGTCGATGTCTATCTGGAGCGCTATGAGGACCGCAACGGCGACACCGTGCTATCGCGCGAGAAGGCCCGCCGCGAAGAGGCCTGGACCAATCTTGAAAAGGCCTTCAAGGATGCCGAACGGGTCGAAGGCACCATCTTCGGCCGGGTCAAGGGCGGCTTTACCGTCGATCTGTCCGGCGCCGTCGCTTTCCTGCCGGGCAGCCAGGTTGATATTCGCCCGGTCCGCGATATCGGCCCGTTGATGGGCTCTCCGCAGCCGTTTCAGATTCTCAAGATGGACCGCTCACGCGGCAACATCGTGGTCTCGCGCCGTGCCGTCCTCGAGGAAACCCGCGCCGAGGCCCGTTCGGAGCTGATCGCGGGCCTCAAGGAAGGCCAGGTCCTCGAAGGCGTGGTCAAGAACATCACCGATTACGGCGCCTTCATCGACCTTGGCGGCGTCGATGGGCTTTTGCATATCACCGACATCTCGTGGCGGCGCATCAACCATCCCTCCGAGTCCCTCAATATCGGTGAGACCGTCAATGTTCAGGTCATCCGTTTCAATGCCGAAACCCAGCGCATCAGCCTCGGCATGAAACAGCTCGAGGCCGACCCGTGGGACGATGTGATCGCCAAATATCCCATCGGCGACAAATTCAAGGGACGGGTCACCAACATCACCGACTACGGCGCCTTCGTCGAGCTCGAGCCCGGCATCGAGGCCCTGGTCCATGTCTCGGAAATGAGCTGGACCAAGAAGAATGTCCACCCCGGCAAGATCGTCTCCACCAGCGAGGAGGTCGAAGTCACGGTGCTCGATGTCGACCCCCAGAAACGCCGCATCAGCCTCGGCCTCAAGCAGGGCATAGAAAACCCCTGGCAGGGTTTCGCCGACAATTATACGGTGGGCTCCGAGATCGAGGGCGAGATCAAGAATGTCACCGAATTCGGCCTGTTTGTGGGTCTGCCCGGAGAGATCGACGGCATGGTCCACATGTCGGATCTCGACTGGACCCGCCCCGGAGAGGATGCCATCAACGACTTCAAGAAGGGCGACACCGTCAAGGTCAAGGTCCTCGACGTCGATGTCGAGAAGGAACGGGTCAGCCTCGGCGTCAAGCAACTCAGCGAAGATCCCTTCGAAGGCAAGGGCAAGCAGGTCAAGAAGGGCGATATCGTCACCTGCACGGTTTCCGCCATTCAGGACCGGGGCATCGAGGTCGATGTCGACGGCATGCCCGGTTATGTCCGCAAGGCCGACCTTGCCCGTGACCGCTCCGAGCAGCGCACCGACCGCTTCGCCGTCGGCGAGAAGGTCGATGCCAAGATCACCGCAATCGACCGCACATCCCGCAAGATCAATCTGTCGATCAAGGCCCGTGAGATCCAGGAAGAGAAGCAGGCCATGGACCAGTACGGCTCGTCAGACAGTGGCGCCAGCCTCGGCGACATCCTGGGCGCCGCCTTGGGACGGGTCGGCGGCGGTGGCGGCACGGCGGATGACGCCGGCGATGACGGCGATGCCAA
>CBDUSV010000082.1:0-10042 GCA_965369885.1 uncultured bacterium | reverse complement strand
AGGCCATCATAATCTCGACCCATATCCTGGAAGAGGTCGACGCGGTGTGCACCCGTGCCATCATCATCGCCCGTGGCCGCATCATCGCCGATGGCACGCCGGAGGAGCTCGAGGCCACATCGGTGCGCCACAACGGCGTTACCGTCACCGCCACCGCCGACACCCTGGACGCCCTGGCGCCGATGCTGCGGGACATGAATGACGTCAAGGAGATCGAGATCGGCGCCGAAAGCCTGTTCGTCCTGGCCAAGGACGGCAAGTCCATCTTCGAAGATGTCCGGGTCCTGGTCCAGCAACGGAATTTCAATGTCCGCGATGTCCGGCCTGAGCGTGGCCGCCTCGAGGACGTCTTCCGCGCCATCACGATCGGCGACGGCGGGTCCAAGGGAACATAACCATGAGCACCCTTTGGACCGTCTTTCGCCGCGAACTGGTGAGTTACTTCATCACGCCGCTGGCCTATGTCTTCATCGTCATCTTCTTAGCCCTGGCCGGCGCCATGACCTTCTTCCTGGGCTCCTTCTTTGACCGCGGCCAGGCCGACCTGGCGCCGTTCTTCGCCTTTCACCCCTGGCTCTATCTGTTGCTGGTGCCGGCCTTGTCGATGCGGTTGTGGGCCGAGGAACGCCGTGTCGGCACCATCGAGCTGTTGCTGACCCTGCCGATCACCACCACCCAGGCGGTGCTGGGCAAGTACCTGGCGGCCTGGGCCTGCACCGCCATCGCCTTGACCCTGACCTTCCCGTTGTGGCTGACGGTCAATTATCTCGGCGATCCGGACAATGGCGTCATCTTCGCCGGTTATTTCGGCAGCCTGATCATGGCCGGGTCCTATCTTGCCATCGGTTCGTGCTTTTCGGCCCTGACCAAGAACCAGGTCATCGCCTTCGTGCTCTCGGCCGCGGCCTGCATCATCTTCACCGTCTCGGGCACCCCCCTGGTGCTCAATTTCTTCACCGGCTGGGCCCCGGCGGGCATGATCAACACCATCGCGGCGCTCAGTTTTCTTAGCAATTTCAATGCGATTTCCAAGGGCGTCATCGACGTCGCCAATCTGGTTTACTTCGCTTCGGTGATCGGCGTGTTCCTGTTCATCAACGTCATCCTGGTTGAACTCTACAAGGCCAGATAGGGCGGAGAAGATCATGAACATCGACTTTCACAAGATTTTGGCCAACCGCCGCACCCTGGCGGGATTGTCGGTGGCGGTGGTGCTGGTGTTTTTCGTCGCCATCAATGTGCTGGGCCAGCGCGCCCTGGTCGGCGCCCGGCTCGATCTGACCCAGGACAGGCTGTTCACCCTGACCCAGGGCACCCGAACCATCCTGAACTCGATGGATGAGCCGATCACGCTCCGGTTCTATTTCTCGGCCCAGCTCGGCAAGGAACTGCCCGGCCTCGCCAAATATGCGTCCCGGGTGCGCGATCTGTTGGAGGAATTCACCGCGCTGTCCGGCAAGGGCATCCGCCTCGAGCTCATCGATCCGATCCCGTTCTCCGACGCCGAGGATCAGGCCGTCGCCTTCGCGCTCCAGGGCATCCCGTTGGACCGCACCGGCGAGATGGTCTATTTCGGCCTCGCCGCCACCAACTCAACCGACGACGAAGAAACCATCCCGTTCTTCTCGCCGGACCGCGAGCAGTTCCTCGAATACGACCTGGCCAAGCTGATCTTTTCCCTCATCAACCCCAAGCGTAAGATCGTGGGGCTGATGACCACACTGCCACTCAAGGGCTATCCGGGTTCGATCATGTCCAGGATCAGCTCCCTGGGCAAACCCTGGCAGATCATCAAGCATCTCGAACAATCCTTCACCGTGAGCACGGTCAAGCCCGATGCCGATGCCATCCCCGCCGAAGTCGATGTGTTGTTGGTGGTGCATCCGGCCGAGCTTCCCCCCAAGACCCTTTACGCCATCGACCAGTTCATCCTGGGCGGCGGCCGGGCGGTGATCATGGTCGACCCCCTGGCCGAGGTGGCGGAGCGCATTCCCGGCTTCACCGGCAAGAAGGTCCCGATCGGTTCCGATCTCAAGCCGCTGTTCGACGCCTGGGGGATCGAGCTTGCCCCCGGCAAGGCGGTGGGCGACCGCCTGGCGGCGAGACGGGTCAATGCCGGCACCCGCCAGAGGGTGCAGCCGGTGGATTACCCGCCGTGGCTGGCGTTGCAGAAGTCCAACTTCGCCAGTGACGATCTGACCACGTCCGAGCTCGACGTCATGAACATGGCGGCGGCCGGCGCGCTCAAGCTCAAGCCCGGCGCCAAGGTCAAGTTCACGCCGCTGATCCACTCGTCCAACAAGTCGATGCTGATGGATGTGGAGAAACTCAAGGGCAAGCCGGATTTCTTCGCCCTGTTGCGGGATTTCAAGCCCGCCAACATCCCCTTTGCCATCGCCGCGCGCATCTCCGGGCCGGTCAAATCCGCCTATCCCGACGGCCCGCCCAAGCCGGAAGAGAAAAAGGACGATAAGGACAAGGACAAGAAGGACGAAAAGACCCCGGAAAAAACCGAGGAAGAAAAGGCCGAGGACGCCAAGGAAAAGGCCGAGGCCGCCGTCGAGGCCGCCGCCAAGCTGGCCAAGCAGATCAAGGCCCACCTCAAGGCCTCCAAGGACGACATCAACGTCATCGTCATCGCCGATGTCGACATGCTGCAGGACCGCTTCTGGGTCCAGTTGCAGAACCTGTTCGGCGAGGTCATCGCCATTCCGATCTCCAACAATGTGGATTTCGTCGTCAATGCCCTGGACAATCTTTCCGGCTCCAACGCGCTGATCGGGCTGCGCGCCCGCGGCGTGTCGTCGCGGCCCTTCACGGTGGTCGAGGATCTCACCCGCGCCGCCGAGTTGCGCCTGCGCGCCAAGGAACGCGAATTGCAGACCCGGCGCCAGGACACCGAAAAGAAGCTCGAGAAATTGCAACGCCCGGGCCAGGCCCAGGGCCGCCCCGCCGTCCTCACCAAGGCCCAGGTGAAGGAGATCAACAAGTTCAAGGGCGAGCTTCTGCGCATCCGCAAGCAACTGCGCCAGGTTCAGTTGGAACTTAGGCGCGACATCGAGACCCTGCAGAGCCAGTTGTGGTTCATCAATATCGGCCTGATCCCGATCCTGGTGGCGGTCATCGCCATCATCCTCAGCCTGGTGCGGATCCGGCGCCGGCGCCTGCGCACCGAGACCGAGGCCCTGGGATGAGGACGCCATCATGACCCCACGCGCATTCCTCACCCTGTTGGTGGTGACCGCCGTCACCGCGGCCGCGGCGTTCTGGGCGGTGACGGTCAGGGATTCCGGCGGCGGCGGCGGCGGCGGCACGGTGCTGTTCCCCGGCTTCATCAACGCGCTCGACGACGCCTACACCATCAAGGTGACGCGTTCCGGCGGCGTGGTGACGGTGCAGCGCAAGGACAAGCTGTGGACCGTGAATGAGGCCAGCGGCTATCCGGCGCGGATGGACAAGATCAGCGAAATTCTCAACGGCCTCGCCCAGTTGGAAACCATCGAGGCCAAGACCTCCAACCCCAAGCGCCATGGCAAGCTCGAGGTCGGCGAGCCCACCGCCAAGGGCACCAAGTCGGCCCGGGTCGTGATCAGCGACGCCAAGGGCGGGACACTGGCCGATCTCATCGTCGGCAAGCTCAAATATTCGATCAGCGGCACCGACGGCATTTATATCCGCCGCCCCGGCGAGGCGCGCTCGTGGCTCGCCCGCGGCAAGCTCGAAGTGCCCAAGGACCGGCTCGGCTGGGTCGATACCAGCGTCATGGAGGTCGATCTCGACCGGGTGCGTTCGGTGACGCTCAGGGTTCCGGGAAACAAGCCGGTCACGCTGTTCAAGGCCAAGCGCAGCCAGCAGGACTTCGTGATCAAGGACATGCCCAAGGGCACCGAGATCAAGGACGTCTTCACCGTCGAGGACATCTCCCGCATCCTGCAATCCCTCACCTTCGCCGACGTGCGCCGGGCCGGCCAGGTCAAGGTGGACATGACAGCCAAACCCCGGGCCCATTATTTGACCTTCGACGGCATGGTCCTCGATCTCTGGGTCGCCGAGGCCGACGGCAAGACCTGGCTCGCCGCCAAGGCCGGCGCGCTGAAGAAACCGGCGCCCGACGACAAGGTCAAAAAACAGATCGCGGCGATTAATGCCCGCTTCGCCGACTGGCGCTTCGCGCTGCCGAGCTACGAGCTCAAAAGCCTGAAACACACCCTGAAAGACCTGATCCAGCCCAAACCCGCCAAGAAGCCCAAAGGCGCCCAAGCCGCCACCCCAGCCAAAAAACCCGGCAAGTAGTTAGGCCCCCTCACACCCCTGGACAGGGTGGGGGAATCTTCGCTATCAAAGGCGGCCCGAAACACATCACCGGGCACATCACAGGGCACATGACTTAAGGTTTTTGAGGATTTCCGCGACATGACGGACCAGGCCGACAACAAGAAACTTCTGTATGTCTCCCACATCTTCTGCTGCAACAACGAACGAGAGCCGGGCCACCCCAGGGGGTGCTGTGTCGAGAAGGGCGCGGTGGCGCTGCGTACCCATATGCGGGTCCGGGCCAAGGAGCTCGGCATCGAGAACATCCGGGTCAACCAGTCGGGCTGCCTCGACCGCTGCGAGCTCGGCCCCAACATGGTGATCTATCCCGAAGGGGTGTGGTACAGCTATCACACCACCGAAGACATCGACGAAATCCTCCAGACCCACATCATCGGCGGCGGCCGGGTCTTACGGCTGATGCTCAACCCGAATGAACGCCTGCCGCAAGACCGGAAACAAAACTTGCCCGAACCGGCGGCTTCATGACCGAAGGTGCCCACAAGGGTGCCACAAAATAATCATCCCGAGGAGACCCCAACATGGCGAGCCAACCCAACGACCCCCCGCTTTTCTACCAAACCCATATCATCTGCTGCACCAATGACCGTGAGCCGGACGACCCCCGGGGCAGCTGTAAGGCCCGGGGCGCGGTCGATCTTGCATCCCACGTACGCACCAGGGCCAAGGAGCTCGGCGTCGAGAACAGCCGGGTCCAGCAGTCCAACTGCCTTGACCGCTGCGAGCTTGGCCCCACCATGGTGATCTATCCGGAAGGGGTGTGGTACAGCTACCACAACACCGACGACATCGAGGAAATCCTCCAGACCCATGTCCTCGGCGGCGGCCGGGTCTTACGTCTGATGCTCAACCCGGATGAGAAACTGCCGGAAGACAGGAAACAGAACAACCCCGAACCGGCGGCGGAATGACCGGCGGCGAGCGCCAACCCCGATCATACCGGCGCCGCGACACAATCATCAGGAGTTGAGCCCAACATGGCGAGCCAGCCCAACGACCCCGAGCTTTATTTTGAGCGCCATATCTTCTGCTGCGTCAATGTGCGCCCCGACGGCCACCCCAGGGGCTGTTGTTCGGCCCGGGGCTCGGTCGATCTGCGCAATTATCTCAAGGACAAGACCAAGGAGAAGGGCCTCAAGAAACTCCGGGTCAACCAGTCGGGCTGCATGGAGCGCTGCGAGCTCGGCCCCGCCATGGTGATCTATCCCGAAGCGGTGTGGTACAGCTATGACAACACCGAAGATGTCGATGAGATCCTCGAGCGCCACATCATCGGCGGCGAGATCGTCGAACGGTTACGTCTCGATGTCGACCAGCGCGTGCCCAAGCCCAAGGTCTCCCAGGAACTGAAACTCAGCGTCACCGATGTCGCCGATCAGACGCCGGCGATCAAAAGCTTCGAGCTCCGCAGCCCCGATGGCGGCGACCTCCCGGCCTTCGAGGCCGGCGCCCATATCGATGTGGTCACCGCTTCCGGGCGGCGGTCCTATTCCCTGGCCAACGATCCCTCCGAGCGCGACCGCTATCTCTTGGGCGTGCTGCGCGAGACAGACGGCCGCGGCGGCTCGGCATGGATGCATGACAATGTCGGCGCCGGCGATAGCGTGACGGTGATGCCGCCGCTCAACAACTTCCCGCTTGATGCCGATGCGGGTAGCCATCTCCTCATCGCCGGCGGCATCGGCATCACCCCGATCCTGGCCATGGGCCATGCGCTGAAAGCCAAGGGCGCCAAGCGCACCCTGCATTACTGCACCAAGAGCGCGCCCGAGACCGCCTTTCAGGACGAGGTCAAGGACGCCTTCGGCGACAATGTTGTGTTCCACCACGACGGCGGCGATCCCGCCAAGGGCATCAAGCTCGACCAGGTGCTGGGCAGCCACACCGACGGCGCCCATCTTTATTTCTGCGGGCCCTCCGGATTGCTGGGGGCGGTGCGCGCGGCCTCGGCCCACTGGCCCGATGGCAGCGTCCATTTCGAGCTGTTCGCGGCCAGCGCCCGGCCCACGCCACCGCCCAACGAGGCCTTCGAGATCGTGCTGTCGCGGCGCAAGACCACATTGGAGGTGCCCGCTGACAAGTCCATCCTCCAGGTGGTGCGCGAACATGGCCTGGAGGTCTCCTCGTCGTGCGAGGACGGCATCTGCTCAACCTGCCGCACCCGCATGTTGGGCGGCGTCGCCGAACACCGCGACGATGTCCTGAGCGAGGCCGAAAAGGCCGCCAACAGCGCCATCATGATCTGCATCTCGCGCGCCAAGGCCGGCGAGAAGCTGATCCTCGATCTCTAATGACCGCCGCGCGGCGGTTCAGGTGATTTCGTTCAGGTAGTGGTGGTTGCGGGTGACGCAGCGGTCGATGCGGTACTCGACCGGTTTGCCGTCAATGCTCAGGCCGATGCGTTCGATCTCCAGCAGCGGCATCCCTTCATCGATGCCGAGCAGCCCGGCATCATGTTCATCGGCGCCGACGGCGCGGATTTTCTCCACCGCCTTGACCACCAAGATGCCGTATTCCTGTTCGAGCAAAACATAAATGTTGGTGTCCTTTTCGAGCGCCAGTTTTTCGATCCCGGGGCACATGTCGGTGCGCAGGGAATAGCGTCCGATCATCGCCGGCTTGTCCTCTATGGTCCGCAAGCGCTCCAGGCGGTAGACCATGACGTCCTTTCCGATCCCCAGGGCCTCCTGTTCGGCCGCATTGGGCTCGGCCAGCTGGCTCTCCATGTTCAAGGTTTTGGGGAGATCCTGGTGGCCCTTGTCGTTCAGCAGGCGGAAGAAATGGAACGGCACATGCTGTGAGCTGCGGGCGGACACGAAGGTGCCCTTGCCCTGGCGGCGCACCACCAGCTTGTCCCCGGCCATGTCGTCGAGGGCCTTGCGCACCGTGCCCTGACTGACTTCGTATTCCGCCGCGATCTTGAATTCGCTCGGCAACACTTCGCCGGGACGCCATTCGCCGTCAAGCACGCGTTGGATCAGAAGTTGCTTGATCTGAGCGTAGAGCGGGTGAAACCCCAGAGCTTGGGCCTTGTCATCCATCTATTGGGTCAGTATCACGCTGGTTCCGGGCCTGGGCCGTTGAAAAGGATTCACATTATAGGTCCAGGGCCGGTCAAACGGAAAACTCTATTTTATACAAGACCACGCACCCGGTTAGGCGCGGAAGGTCCGCAGCGCCGAGACATCGGGGCATTGGGGCAGGGTTTCGGCGAATTCCAGCAGGCCCGCGGCCAAATCATCGGGCCAGCCGCCGAAGGCCACATTGGCGTGGAATTTCCGGACCAGGTCCGCACGGCTGATTTTTTCGCGGGCGCCGCCGCGCAGATGGGGCTGGCGGACCTCATGGACGGTGCCGTCCTTGAGGGTGGCGCACACATGGCCGGTATAGTTGGCGGGATATTCGTCGTCCGGGTCGATGACGTAGGAAATCTTGGCCGCCAGGGACTGGACCGCCGGGTCCTGGATGCGGGCATCGGTGAACTGGCCGAGCCCGGCGTCGCCATCGAGGAAACCGACGGCGATGCAATAGGGCGACGAGAACTTGGCGCCATAGGGCGTCGGTGGCCGGTGCTTGAGCGCCAGGGGCTCCCACAACCGGTGCACGGTGCCCTCGCCGACCTCGCAGGTGATGGTGGCGATGTCGTCCGCTTTGATGCCCCCCTTGGCCAATTGGACGGCGCAATCGACGAAGGGCTGGGCCATGGTGCCGCAGGCATAGGGCTTGAAGGCCAGGTTTTCGGTCTGCCACACCCGGCCAAGGTCATCGGTCAAGTGGCCGAAATTGGGCGTGATCGACGACGCGAAGCCGCTGAAAAAGCCGTGGGTGCCCTCGAACACGGTGGCCGGGCCGGTGAATCCGGCGCGGCCCATCAAGGCGGCGTGGATGCCCGACTGGGCCGCCCAGCCGGCATGCATGCGCTTGGTCCACGACCCGTCGGCGAGATATTCGATGATGCCCGACGCCATGGAACCGGCTAGCCCTAAAGCATTGGTCAACTCCCGGGGGCTCAGGCCCAGGGCAACGCCGATCGCCGCGGTGGCGCCGAAGGTGCCGAGCACGGCGGTGGGGTGAAAGCCGGCGCTATGGACGCCCTTTCCCGACACCAGGCCCAACCGGCACATGACCTCGATGCCGGCGGCCATGCCGGCAAGGACGCGGCCGCCATCGAGGCCACCACGCTCCGCCGCCGCCAGCACCGCCGGCACGATCACGGTGCCGGAATGCACCGGGCAGCCCTCGAAGGTGTTGTCGAAATCCTCGCCATGGGCGGCGGTGCCGTTGATCATGGCAGCACCGGCGGCGTCATGACCACCGCCATGGCCGAGCGCGGTGCAGGGCCCGTCGCCGTCCCAGGCGGCAGTCAGCGCCGCGATGTAATCGGTGCCCCGCGCCGCCACCGAAAGCCCGGTGGTGTCGATGACGCTGTCGATGACCGCATTGGTCACCGCGCCCGGGATGTGCTCGGCCGTCAGGCCGGAAAGCCACTCGGCCACGACCTGGGCCACCGCGGGGGTGTCTTTGTTGCCGTCATTCATCACATGTTTCCATCAGTTCTGGATCAGCTGTGCCAGCACCGTGGCGTCGTCGAGTTGATCGAGCCCCCAGGCCGCCGCGATCAGCTTGTCCAGGCCATCGTCATCGAGAATGCCGTCGGTGCAGCTCGCGACCTTGGCCTCGAGATCGGCGTCGCTCAAGGGGTTGTCGGGACCGCCCCGGTAACGCTCGTCGGCCCATTGCACCAGGGTCTCGCCTGAACGCGTCACCACTTCGATGCGCGAGCGGATGATGTCGAAGCCCTGGGCCTCGATCTCGGGGTCGAGTTGGGTGGTGATGCGGCCCTGCATGTCCTGCATCTCATCCGAGGCGACGAAGTCGTCGGTGAACTCCCGGCGTCCGGCCTGGCGCCTCAGCACCATCATCGCCAGCAGCGCCGCCATGGAGAATTTGGCCTGGAGGTGATCCTTGGCGATGTCATAGCGGATCGGGTTTAGGACGTTGCTGCCGGCGTAAAAGGTGATGCGCTCGACGTCATCGGGCTTGATATCCTTTTCGGTCACCAGCGCCTTGGCCGCGTCCATCGACTGATGGGTGAGAATGCCGCAGGGATAGGGCTTGATCGAAATCCCGGGATCGATGATCGAATAGGTCTTGCCGAAACCCTGGCCCGGCTTCTCCTCGAACACGCCGCCGCCATGGACCTGGAAGAAACCCCAGGGCCCGTCGAGGGCGCTGGGGTCGGCATCGAAACCGCGTGCCGCCAACAGCGCCGCGGTGACGCCGTTTTCCGACGCGCGGCCGACATGCAAGGGCTTGGTCATGGTGCCGAAATTGACCCGGATGCCGGCGGCCATGCTGGCGGCGATGCCGAGCGCCGAGGCCAGCCTGGCGCCACTGAGGCCCAGAAGCTTGGCCGCCGCCGCCGCCGCGCCGAAGGTGCCGACGGTGCCGCTGGAATGAAAGCCGCCCTTGTAATGATCGGCGAGCATGAATTCGGAAATCTTGCACTCGACCTCGAAGCCGGTGAGAAACGCGGTGAGGAACTTGCGCCCATCGACGCCGCCGAGCTTCTGGGCCACCGTCAGCGTCGCGCTCAGCGGCGGAATGGTGGGGTGGGTCAGCAGGCCGTAAAGGTGGCGGGGATCGCGCGAAACCTGGGTGTCGTCCCAATCATGGGCGTGGCCGGCGGTGCCCAGCACCCGCGCCG
>CBDUSV010000081.1:0-10054 GCA_965369885.1 uncultured bacterium | reverse complement strand
GGATGCGTGAGAGAATCGATAGATGATCGGCTTCGGTGCCGGCTACAGCTTTATTGGTGTTAGCGCCCCCGGGCGGCGCGTTGGTGCCCCGGCCCGGGCCCGCGGCTGGTGGGCGGTGAGCGCTAACTCACCACGGCGGAGTAGTTGTTGCCGCCTCCCCCGGCGTCCTTGAGCTTCCGGGGTGAGGAATCGGTGCGCCCCGAAGTGTCCGCGCCGGGCACGGCGAAGGACTGGACCAGCATGACCTCGGCATCGCCCTCGCCCATATTCTCGAACCAGTAGCGCGCATTGCGCGGGATGATCACCCCTTCCATGGCGCCGCATTCGCCGAGCACCTCGTCACCGGGACCATAGAACCGCACCTTGCCGCTGAGCACGGTGAACATGGCGTCGACCCGGGAATGGTAGTGGAGATTGTTCTCCCCGCCATGGCGGATGACCTGGACGTGGCCACGGATAATGTCGGTCTGGCCGAGACGGACCGAGACCTTGGGACGGTCGAAATCCGTCGGTTTCTTGTAACTGAACTTGACGATGCGGGCTTCCGCCTCAAGGTGATCCTGTTCGGTCGGTTCCGGCTTGGTTTGCTCCGTCACGGACATGGCTCCCTCCTTTTGCCAATTTATTATTGATGAGAATTCGAACCAATTCTAGCGGCTAGCGGGGCGCAGCACAAGCAAAGGTCCGGTGGCTGATCGTTTGAAATGGGCCTATTCGAAATGGGCCTAATCGGTTGGCAACGTCCCGGGCGCGACCTTCCCTTCACCCTTTTCAGCAGCGGCGATTTTTTCTCGCGCACTTCTCGTGAGCTTAAAGACATCGTTGAACAGGGTCATTGCCGCGGCGCTGCCGCCGGCGACGATGGTAGCGGTAATGAAGATGCCAGTTTGGGTCTCGCCCCCCGGATCAACGGTGCGGGCGATAATATCGAAATCATGTTGCCAACAGATCAGCCAGGATATGGCAAGGACAATTGGCGCCTTACATCCCTTAACTTTGAGCCAATCCCGCAGGTGCCGGTAGTCAAAAATGAAATAAAGGCCTCGCTCCAGGATCGTGGCGAGGATCACCAACTCGAACAGCCCAAACAGCACTCGATAGGTATAGGCATCGAACTCGGCAGGCATGGCTTCGTCCTCCGTTAATGCGGCCACAGCGTCGTGGCTTTTTGCCTCTCAATTTGGCTCTCGATTGCGTCCGGCAGACTGGTCAGGAAATCAAGGCCGGTTTTTTGCTCGATGAAGTCAATCGATCTCAAATAGGGCCGGTGATCGTAGGGCGACCCGCGCTTGGCATCCTGGGGATAGACGAACGCCAGAACCTCCGGCCGATTGGAGTCCGCCGTTGCCCGAATGATGATTTTGAATAGCTTGTCGGGAATCGCGACCGGCAATTCTCCCTTCCTCGGCTCCCCGATCCAAGCCGTGGGCGCGAGCTTTGAGGGTTCGAAAATGGGGCCGGCTATGATCCACACCGCCTTGTATCTGTTGGCCCATTTCGCCGTCAGATTTTCAAGATTGAGCCATATCCCGGCGTTGAAGTCCTGACGCTGAGGCACCGCGTTTATGACCGTGTGGGTGTTCCAGTCAGCATTTCTCCCAAGCCGCCAGGCATGTTGCTTCATGCAGAGATGCCCCCGCACATACCAGTTGGGATGATTGTCTAAGAAGGACTGGGAGTTTTTGTACGTAGCATCCTTTGGCGCGATGCCCTTCTTCCACAGTGCCTTGTCCGTTATCCAAGGACGGGGGCGCTTTGGGCCTTTTTTCAATGTGCCAACGTAGCGTTTCATCTCGTAGGCGACGAAGTGCGGGACGCCGAGCATGTTGGGGATGCCGTCTCCATTGTCGTCGTCCTCACCGTCAAACACCGAGACATAAGCCCGGAATTTCTTTTCATAATTTTTGCTGCCGGCGGGTCCCAAGACTTTCGTGACCCAGCGGTCATGCCGGTAATCGGGATGGGGAACGATGGGCTTGTACTTTGCGGCATTCAGGGCCGCGGGGAATACAACGAGGCAACTGAGTACGACCAATAACGTGCGCATCCTAGCCTCCGCCATGGTTGAATCAGGGTCGTCGGTGTCGGGTTCTTGTCGCCCAGGTGACGCTATTTTTAATTGAATATAGTAATTAATTACTATCTAAGATTGCGCTATGCGTGACTATGAGTCAACTGCTGGTGTGCACTTCAAACGCAATAATCATTCGTGACGGAGGACATGCCGGTGGGAGGCGGCCATTGCCAATCGGCCCCCGATTTGCCAGGATCGAACCTGGAATTCGCTTGAATTCACAATAAGCGGCTGAAACAACCACGGCCGCATGGAAAAGGGAGAAACAAATCATGAAATTGCTACGTTTTGGCGGCATCATTACCGCCATCGCTGTCGCCTCGACGCTGGCTTTGCCGGCGGAGGCCTCGGTCGCGAGTTTCTACAAAAACAAGAAGATCAACATTTACATCGGGTCCACGCCGGGCGGCGGCTACGATCAATATGCCCGGCTGGTGGGCCGGCATATGGGCGGGTACGTTCCCGGCAAGCCGAGTTTCGTTCCCAAGAACATGCCGGGCGCATCCGGCAGGCGGGCGCTGAGCTACGTCTACAACGTGGCGCCCAAGGACGGCACCGCGGTCGGGGTGGTGCTGCGCGGCACCATTTTCGATCCGCTGTACTACCCCAAGAAGGCGATCAAGGTCGACGCCACCAGGATCACCTGGATCGGCAGCGCCAACAGCGAGGTCACCACCTGTGTGGCCTGGGCGGCCACGGGCATCAAGTCCCTCGACGATCTGAAGACCCGTGGCATGATCGTCGGCGCCACCGGCCCCAACAGCACCGATACCGTGTTCGCCAAGCTCCTGAACAGGATCGCCGGCACCAAGATGAAGGTGATCACCGGCTATCCGGGCTCGACCCAGGTCCATCTCGCCATGGAGCGGGGCGAGGTGGGGGGCCGTTGCGGGCTCGGCTGGGACAGCATCGTCGCGCGCAAACAGGATTGGATGCGGGACAAGAAGATCAACATCCTGCTTCAGCTAGCCATGAAGCCCCATAAGGACCTTCCCAACACCCTGTTCGCCATGACGCTGGCCCGCAACGACAAAGAGCGCAAGATGATGGAGCTGTTCTTCGCCCCCAACCTGATGGGACGGCCGTTCTTCGCGCCGCCGGACCTCCCCAAGGACCGGGCCAAGGCGCTCCAGGCCGCCTTCATGAAGACCATGAGGGACAAGAAGTTCCTGGCCGAGGCCAAGAAGCTCAAGGTCGCCATCAACCCCCTGTCGGGGCCCAAGGTGGCGGCGCTGGTGAAGAAGATCTACAACACCCCCGCAGACGTGGTGGCCGGTGCCCGCGATATCCTCAAGAGCCGGGAAGGGGTGTCCAAGCGCAAGACCAACTACTACACGGTCAAGGTCAAGTTGCTGAAGGTCAACCGCAAGGGCAGCAAGATCCAGTTCATGGACAAGGGCAAGAAGGTCAAGGCTTCCGTCAGCGGGCGGCGCACCAAGGTCAAGATCGGCGGCAAGAAAGCCAAGCGCAAGGCACTCAAGAAGGGCATGAGTTGTGCCGTCACCTATGAGGGCCACCGCACCCTGGCCAATAAAGTCACCTGCCAGTGAGCATGGAGCAAGTGAGCATGGGGGCCAACACGAGCCCTTAGATGTTCAATTCACCAAACCTGACAGGGGCCGGAGCCATCCGGCCCTTTTTTTCCACCACCTTGCCTGAGGTCCGGAAAGCCTAGCATGACCCAGTCCACCACGGAGCCGATCAGCCGGCGTCTGCAAATCGCCGTCTATCTGTGTGGCATCTGTTCCAACGGCACCTCCTCGCTGGTCTGGGTGGTGACGCCCTTGTGGGTGGTCGCGCTCGGCGCCTCGCCTTTCATGATCGGCATCGCGCTGGGAAGCTACACCTTCCTGCCGCTGTTGTTGTCGATCCATGGCGGCGCCCTGATGGACAAGTTGGGCGCCCGGCGCGTCATCCTGTTCTTCGGCACCATTGTCGTCGTCATACCCTGGCTCTATCCGATGTCGCCATGGATTCCGGCGGTGATCGCCTTTCAGATGATCTTAGGATTGTCCGTATCCATGGGGTGGATCGGCACCCAGACCCTGATCGGCCAACGGATGCGGGGCGATGCGGTCTATTCCGGCCGCCTCGCGTTCTGGACCCGGTCGGTGGGCCTGGCCGGGCCGCCTTTGATCGGCTTGGCCTGGGACCAGCTGGGGCCGTGGGGCGCCTTCGTGTTCATGTCGCTTTGGTCCTCGGGCACCCTGGTGGGCGTCAACATGTTGCCCAAGCTCGCCGCCGAGGAGACCGCCGCAGCCGCCAGAACCACCCGGCTTGGCGACCTCATGCCCAAGCCCCGGGAATATATGGAGACGTTCCGCCTGATGGCGATCCCGGCCATCGCACTTGTGGTGATCATGTCGGTGATGCGTCAATCGGCCCATGGCATTCAAAGCTCGTTCTATGTGGTCTATCTGGAAGGCATCAATTTCAGCGCCACCGAAATCGGCATCTTGATGTCGTCGTTCCTCGCCCTCAGCGCCTTGGGCGCCCTGACCGTGGGCTGGCTGGTGCGGCTGTTCAGCCCGACTTGGCTTCTCATCGCCGCGATCGCGGTTTCGGTGATCATGATCACCATCACCCCGCTTCTGGGCACGTTTTTCGCGCTGTTCGTGGTGATAGCGGTGCGCGGCGGCGTGCTCGGCATCGTTCAGCCCCTGATGCTGACCATGGTGTTCAAGTCGACCGACAAGACGGTACAGGGCAAGGCGATTGCGCTTCGGGCCACCGCCAACCGCTTGGCCATGACCTTCATACCTGTCATCATGGGTGGGGTGGTTGAAGTGGTGGGGTTGGAGGGCGCTTTTTTTGTGATTGGCGGCATCTTGATGGTCCTGATGGCCGTCATCGCCATCTTCATCGCACGCTCTCCCAATTACCGTGACGGATGAGGAACGCCATGGCGGCCCGGCTGACACCAGCTAGTCCTATAAGGGCAAAATGGGCTAACATCGGCTAACGTTCAAACTATCAAGCGGACGCATACCGCTGAGCGCTTTAAGGGAGAATCACCATGGGTGAATACAATATAACCAAAACCGCCTCGTCGAAGCTGAGGGAACGGTTGGATTATCCCGTCATCGACACCGATGCCCACATCAGCGAATCCAAGTTCGTCTTTCCTGATTTCCTCAAACAGGTCGGCGGTGCGGACATCGTCGAACGCTATAACAACCTGAAAAATTTCGGCCGGCCCGGCGAGGCCAAGTCGGTGTTCTGGGGCGGGTTTTCCGGCGACCACACCATCGACCGGGCGACCACCATGCTGCCCAAGCTCTATGCCCGGCGCCTGGAAGAGGCCGGTATCGATTTCTGCACCTTGTACAGCACCATGGGATTCCGCTGTCAGGTCATCCAGGACGACGAGATCCGCCAGGCGTCATGCCGGGCACTGAACATGATGTATACCGACATGTTCAAGGACCATTCCGACCGCATGACCCCGGCGGCCCTGATCCCCATGCACACCCCGGACGAGGCCATCGCCGAGCTCGAATTCGCCGTGGGTGAGCTCGGCATGAAGGCGATCATGACCGCCAACGAGGTGCTCCGGCCCCATCCGGTGGTGGCCGCCGAGGCTCCCCACTTGGCCCAGGACATGCTGACCTACAGCCCTCTCGCGCTGGACAGCACCTATGACTATGACCCGTTCTGGGCCAAATGCGTCGAGTTGAAGGTGGTGCCGGCGGGCCACAGCATCAATTATTCCGGCACCCACGCCTCGCCCTCGAACTACGTCTATAACCGCTTGGGGCTGTTCGCCACTTTCGCCCATGCCTCGGCGCGCGGGTTGTTCATGAGCGGCATCACCCGCAAATTCCCCGAACTGAACATCGCATTCCTCGAATGCGGCGTGTGGTGGGCGGCGGCGCTTTACAACGATCTGGTCGAGTTCTGGGAAAAACGCAATGCCCCCGCCTTGAAGGCGATCCATGATCCCGCCAAGATCGATTTCGGCCTGCTGGAGGAGATGTTCGCGCGCTACGGCAACGACTATCTGACGCCCGAGCGCCTGATGGGCGCCAAGGCCGCGCTCAGCGCCGATGGCCGCACCAGCCCCGACGCCGATCCCGATTTCATCGATGACTGGACCGCGCTCAACATCGAAAAGGCCGAAGACATCAAGGATTTGTTCACCGGCAACTTCTATTTCGGCTGTGAAGCCGACGACGCCATGAACTACACCGCCTTCAACGGCCCGGCCAACAAGTTCGGCGCCAGGCTCAAGGCCATGTTCTCGTCGGACATCGGCCATTGGGACGTGCCCGACATCGGCGCCGTGCTCCATGAAGCCCATGAACAGGTTGATCGCGGCCTGATGACCGACGAGGATTTCCAGGACTTCGTGTTCACCAATCCGGTCACCTTCCAGACCCGGGCGAACCCGGATTTCTTCAAGGGCACCAGGGTCGAAGGCGCCGTCGAGCAGTTCCTGACGGACCGCGGCCAGGCGGCGTAGGCCTTAGCCGGGATTGCGCCGCACCATGGCCCGCCCCCGCACATCACAGCCGGTGCCGTCACCGTCCAAGCCGTCACCGCAAAGCGCCCTGCCTTCGGTGGACCGCCTGCTCGGCATGCCAAAGGCGATGGGATTGATCGGCGAATATGGCCGCCCGCTGGTGACCGAGGCGCTACGCGAAGTGCTGGCCGAGCTACGCCGCGATCTGGCCGAAAATGGCGGGCCAAAAAATGGTGGGGCGGCGCGTGGCGCGGCCCTGGAAGACGACATCCTGGGCCGGGTCTCGGGGCGGCTGGCGAAATCGGCGGAGCCCTCCTTGCGGGCGGTGTTCAACCTGACCGGGACCGTGATCCACACCAATCTTGGCCGGGCGCCGCTGCCAGCCATTGCCATCGAGGCGGTGGCCGACGTCGCCCGGGGCGCCAGCAATCTGGAATACGACCTCTCCCGGGGCCGGCGCGGCGACCGTGACAGCCATGTGGAAGACTGGCTGTGCCGTCTCACCGGCGCCGAGGCGGCGACGGTGGTCAACAACAACGCCGCCGCCGTGCTTCTGGTGCTCAACTCGCTGGCGCTGCGCAAGGAGGTCCCGGTGTCCCGCGGCGAGCTGATCGAGATCGGCGGCTCGTTCCGCATGCCCGACATCATGACCCGCGCCGGCTGCAAGCTGAAGGAGGTCGGCACCACCAACCGCACCCATCCGGGCGATTTCACCGACGCCATCGGCCCCCGCACCGCCATGATCATGAAGGTGCATGCCAGCAACTACGCCATCGAAGGCTTCAGCGCCGAGGTCGCCGAGGACACCCTTGCCGAGATCGCCCACGCCCACGATCTGCCCCTGGTGATCGATCTCGGCAGCGGCACCCTGGTCGATTTGACCCAATTCGGCCTGCCCCATGAGCCCACCGCCGCCGAGACCCTGGCCCATGGCGCCGATGTGGTGACCTTCAGCGGCGACAAGCTGTTGGGCGGCCCCCAGGCCGGAATCATCGTCGGCCGCGCCGATCTCATCGCCAAGATCAAGCGCAACCCGATGAAACGCGCGCTCCGCCTCGACAAGATGACGATCGCGGCGCTGGGCGCGGTGCTGCCGCTTTATGGCGACCCGGCGCGCCTGACCGAAAGGGTGCCGGTGTTGCGTCTGTTGGCCCGCCCGGCGGCCGATATCGAGGCCATGGCTGGGCGCCTCCAGCCGGTCCTGGCCCAGCGCCTTGGCGACGCGGCGGCGGTGAGCACGGCGCCGTGCCAAAGCCAGATCGGCTCAGGTTCGCTGCCGACGGCCCATATAGATAGCCACGCCCTGGTGCTCACCGCTATGGGCCGGCGTGGCGGCGGCGCCGGGCTCAAACGGCTGGCGGCGGCGTTCCGGGCGCTGCCCATGCCGGTGATCGGGCGCATCCATGACGACGGATTGTGGCTCGATCTGCGCTGCCTTGAAGACGAGGCCAGCTTCACCGCCCAGCTCGCGGAATTGCGCCTCGATCCCGCCGCTTCCGCATGATTATCGCCACCGCCGGTCATATCGACCACGGCAAGACCGTGCTGGTCAAAGCCCTGACCGGGGTCGAGACCGACCGCCTGCCCGAAGAAAAGCGCCGCGGCATGTCCATCGATCTGGGCTATGCCTACCATCCCCTGCCCGGTGGCGGCAGCCTCGGCTTCATCGACGTTCCCGGCCATGAGCGCTTCGTCCACAACATGCTGGCCGGTGTCACCGGCATCGATTTCGGCCTGATGGTGGTCGCCGCCGATGACGGCGCCATGCCCCAGACCCTGGAGCATCTCGCCATCCTCGATCTGCTTGGGCTCAGCCATGGCGCCGTCGCCATCACCAAGACCGACCGGGTGGAAGCTGGCCGGGTTGCGGATGTCACCGCCGCCGTCACCGCCTTGATCGCTGGCACCAACCTTGAAGGTGCGCCGATCTTCCCGGTCTCCGCCATCACCGGCCAAGGCATCGATGAGCTGCGCGCCCATATCGTCACCGAGGCCGAGAGCCTGGAAGCCAGGACCACCGCCGGCCATTTCCGCCTTGCCATCGACCGCGACTTCACCATCCAGGGCGCCGGGCTGGTGGTCACCGGCACGGTGTTTTCCGGCGCCGTCCGTGTAGGCGACCGCCTGGTGCTGTCGCCCGGCGGCCTTGAGGTCCGGGTGCGCGGCATCCATGCCCACAACCTTAAATCGGACACCGGCCATGCCGGCCAGCGCTGCGCCCTTAACCTCGCCGGGCCCGGCCTCGGCCGCGGCCAGGTGCGGCGCGGCGACTGGGCCCTGGCGGCCCCGGCCCACCACCCGACGGCGCGCCTCGATGCCCGTATCCGCCTGCTCAAAACCGAGGCCAAGGCGCTCGGCCATTGGACGCCGGCCCATATCCATCTCGGCGCCGCCGATATCCCGGGCCGGGTCGCCGTCTTGGAAGGACGCCAGGTGGCGCCGGGGGCGGAAGGCTGGGTGCAGATCGTCCTCGACCGCCCGATCGGCGCGCTCAGCGGCGACCGATTGATCCTGCGCGATCAATCGGCCAGCCGCACCATCGGCGGCGGCGCCGTCATCGACCCCTTCCCGCCCCGGCGTGGCCGCGCCCGGCCCGAACGCCTGGCCCAGATCCGCGCCATGGCGGTTGACGACCCCGCCACCGCCTTGGCCGCCATGGTCAAGGCCGCGCCCGAGGGCGTCGATCTCGGCAATTTCATTCAGGCCCGGAACCTGGTGGCCGATGACGCCACGGCGCTCAAGACCGGCCCCCTCAAGACCGCCGGCGCCATGATGACCCTCGAGATGGCGGGCAAGACCATCGCCATGGACCGGGCCCGGTGGCAGACACTCAGTGACCGGATCCGGGCGGCGCTCAAGGACTGGCATGGGGCCCATCCGACCACGTCCGGCATCGCCGCCAACAGCCTGCGCCGGGCCTTGGGCGGGCGCATCAGCCCCGCCATGTTCGACGCCATCATCGATGCCCTTGCCAAGGGTGGCGAGGTTGCGAAATCCCTCAACCTGATCCGCCTCAAAGCCCACCAGACCGCTCTCGGCCCCGCCGAGGCCCGGCTGTGGGCCCGCATCAAGCCCGAGCTCGAAGCCGAGGGCACCGCCCCGGTGATCCACGACATCGCCAAAACCACCGGGCTTGAGCCCACCCAGGTGGCCAAGTTCCTGCGCCATGGCGCCGGGCTCGGCCTGGTGGTGCGCATCACCGACAACCGCTATTTCCTGCCCGGCGCCGTGATCGAACTTGCCCGCATCGCCGAGACCATGGCCGCCGACGCCGATGACGGCATGATCACCGTCGCCGGGTTCCGCGACCGCACCGGCATCGGCCGCAATCTGGTGATCGAGCTGTTGGAATTCTTCGACAAGGCCGGCTTCACCCGGCGCGACGGCAACACAAGGCGCATCCTCAAACCCGCCACCGACGCCTTCGCGGCCTACCAAGCGGGGGCTTAGGGTGTAAACTGCGCATGGAAGGGATTGCACAGCCGGTGCTGGTCTCGGTCTTCAAAACCGATGGGACG
>CBDUSV010000080.1:0-10184 GCA_965369885.1 uncultured bacterium | reverse complement strand
AGGGCGCGTTGATAGACCTTGCCCCGGGGCAAGCCGGTGGCTTTGGTGACGGCGGCGACGGCATCGCGAAGGCTGGCTTCGGCCAGGGCGGCGCCAAGGCGCTGGTCGAGCTCGGTGTCCCCGATCGCGGTGGCGGCGCCGGTCTTGGCGGGCGGGGCGATGACGATGACGATCTCACCCTTGGGCGATCCAACATCGCGGTAATGGGCGGTGAGTTGGGTCAGCGTGGCGCGGCGGACCTCCTCGAACTTCTTGGTGAGCTCACGGGCGACGCAGGCCGGGCGGTCGCCCAGGATTTCGGCCAGATCGCCGAGCGCCGCCGGCAGCCGTCTGGGGGATTCGAAAAAAATCAGGCTGGCGGCAAGCGTGGTCAAGGGCTCGAGCGCGCTGCGCCGCTGGGCCTGGCGTGTCGGCAGGAAGCCGCCGAAATAGAAGCGGTCGGTGGGCAGGCCCGACAGCACCAAGGCGGCAATGGCGGCCGAGGGACCGGGCACGAAGGTGACGCCAATGCCGGCTTCGATGCAGGCGCCGACCAGCCGGTAGCCCGGATCCGAAATCAAGGGCGTGCCGGCATCGGACACCAGGGCCACCGCCTCACCCTGGCCAAGCCGGCTGAGCAGCCTGGGCCGTGCGCGGGCCGCATTGTGTTCGTGATAGGCGATGAAGGCCGCATCGATGCCGTGTCTTTTGAGGAACCGTCCGGTGACGCGGGTATCCTCGCAGGCGACGACGTCGACCCGCTTCAGGGTGTCGATCGCCCTCAGGGTCATGTCGCCGGCATTGCCGATGGCGGTGGCGACAATGTAAAGACCACCGTCCAGCCTTGCCTGGGTTGTCCGGGTTGTTGTGGGCTCGGTCTTGGACACCTTGGTTTACTTCCCCAATAGCCGTGGGTACCTTGTACCCGGAAACCGGCCCATGAAAGATAACATTCTGTCAAACACAAAGCTCCGGCGCGGGACCGCGATGGCGGTGCTGGTGGCCGCCGCCCTGGCGCTTGGTGGATGCGAACAGAGCAAGCAAGTAGCCAGGGATTTGGGCCTGTGGCAAGGCGGCCCGCCGGCCGCGCCGGCCACCGCGCCGCCGCGCCCGGTCATCGTCAAACCCACGCCGCCGCCCGCCGCGCGCGCCCAGCCACCGGCGCCACCGGATGCCGCCACCCCTGGGCCGGCGGTACCGGGGCCGGCGGTCGACATCGAAAAGCTTCCGCCCGCCACCGAGGCGCCGCCGCCGCCGGAAGAACATCTGGTGCTGACACCGCCACCGGGGGTCCGGGACATCATCCGGGTCGGTCTTCTGGTGCCGCTCACCGGGCCAGCCGCCGGTCTTGGCAAGGCACTGTTGAACGCGGCGCAATTGGCGCTGTTCGAGCTCGGCGATGACAACTTCGCCCTGATCACCCGCGACACCAAAGGCACGCCCGAAGGCGCCGAACAGGCCGCGCGGGAAGCCATCGAGGAAGGCGCCAGTCTGATCCTGGGACCGCTCTACGCATCCTCGGTGCGGGTGGTGGCTCCGCTCGCGCGCTCCGACGGCCTCAATGTCATCGCCTTCTCCAACGACCGCTCGGTTGCCGGCGACAATGTTTTCGTCATCGGCTTTCTTCCCGAAGCGCAGGTCGCGCGCATCGTCGCCTATGCGCGCTCGCGCGGGATTTCACGCTTCGCCGCTTTAATCCCGAATTCGGTTTTTGGCCACCGGGTGGCGGCTGCCTTCCAACAGGTGGTCGCGGCGCAAAACGGCACGGTCTACCAGGTCGAACGCTACGACACCGCCGATGAAAAGACCCTGTCGCCGTTGGTTCGCCGTCTCGCCAATTATGCATCGCGGCGCGGCGAACTGCTGGCCCGGCGCAAGGCGTTGGAGGGAAAGGACGACGAGGCCTCGAAGCGCGCCCTCAAACGAATTTCCCACATCGAAGCCTTGGGCAATGTGGGTTACCAGGCGGTGTTGATTCCCGAGGGTGGCGCCAAGCTGCGCGCCATCGCGCCGCTGTTGCCGTTCTACGACATCGATACCCGCAAGGTCCGCCTGCTGGGCACCGTGGAATGGGACGAACCCGCCCTTGCCACCGAACCGTCCTTGTATGGCAGCTGGTTTCCGGCGCCGTCGCCAAAGGCGCGGAAGGGATTCGCCGAGCTCTATGGCAAAAGCTACGGACACCGGGCGCCACGCCTGGCATCGCTGGCTTACGATGCCACCGCCTTGGCCGTGGTGCTGGCGCGCGGTGAAGGCGAGGACAAATTCGCCATCCCGGCGCTGACCGCCGCCAATGGATTTTCCGGCATCGACGGCATCTTCCGCTTGCTGCCGTCGGGCGTGGTCGAACGCGGCCTGGCGGTCAAGGAAATGCGCTCGCGTCACAGCCGGGTCATCCAACCGGCGCCCGGGACTTTCGAGCAAATCACCGACTAGATAGGGCTCACCGCCGGCTGATCTTGATCCAGGCCGGCCACAAGTTCCAAGATGACGGCATCGAGGCGCTGGCGGCCAAAATCGGTGGCGGCAAGATGTTCGCCGTCGAGCAGCACCGCGCCGGCGCAGACCAAGCGGTCGAGGGCACGGGGCCCAAGGATATCTTCGAAATCCCCACCGGCCAGGCGCTGGAAACGGCCGCGGCCGATGCCTTGGCGCAGGCGCAGCCCCATCATCACAAGTTCGGTGATGCGCTCATTTTGGGCAAGGAGGCTCTCCTCGGCGGTGCCGTGGCCGAGACGTTCCACCTGTTCGAGCCAGTCCTCGGGACGGCGCAGCCTGTTGAGCGCGATGACGCCTTCGGCCCCGGCCAGGCGCTGATGGGCGCCGGGCCCGATGCCGGCATAGTCTTGGCCCAGCCAATAGCCCAGATTGTGGCGGCACTCATCACCGGCGCGCGCGTAGTTGGAAATCTCATAGGCGGCGAGCCCGGCTCGCTCCAGGACCTCATTGGTGGCCTCGAACAAACTTGCGGCAATGTCCTCTTTGGGCATGACCAAGGCGCCACGGCGCACCGCGCCATAAAAAGGCGTGGCCGGCTCGATGGTCAGTTGGTAGGCCGAAATGTGGGAGGTTCCGAAGCCGATGGCACGGCCAAGCTCGCGGCGCCAGGCGGCTTCGGTTTGTCCCGGGCGTCCATAGATCAGATCGAACGACACTCGGGGAAAGATCTTCCGGGCCGCGCCCAGGGCGCGAACGGCCTCGGCGACATTGTGGCCACGGCCCAGGAAGACGAGGGCGTCATCGTCAAGCGCCTGGATGCCCAAGGACAGGCGGTTGACGCCGGCGTCATGTAAGGCTTCGAACCGCGCCTCATCGGCGGCGCCGGGATTGGCTTCCAGGGTGATCTCCAAGTCCGCCGCCGGTGGCCACAATGCGCGGGCCTTATGGATGATGGCGCCGGCGGTGTCCGGGTCCATCAGCGATGGCGTGCCGCCGCCGAAAAAGATGCTGTTAAGCCCGCTTCCGGCAAGCTTTGCCGCCACATGGTCCAATTCACCGAGATAGGCATCGCGCCAGCGGCGCTGGTCGATGTCCTCGCGCACATGGCTGTTAAAATCGCAATAGGGGCATTTCGACAGGCAAAACGGCCAATGGACGTAAAGCCCGAAGCCGTCACCGCCGCCGCCGTCATCGCCTTTGCCGGGCGCGGCCGGTTCCGCCGGGTTTTTGATGGGAGGCTCCATGGCTGTTCAAGCCTGCTCACCCGGCCCGGCAAAGCAGGCGGCGACCAGCTTGGCGAAGGCGCGGGCGCGGTGACTGATGGCGGCTTTGGCCTCGGGCGGCATTTCGCCGAAGCTGCGGTCATGGCCTTTGGCGACGAAGATGGGGTCATAGCCGAAACCGGCGTCACCCCGGGGCGGCCAGGTGATGTGACCGTCGACCCGGCCCTCGAAAATCTCAACTTCGAGGCCATCCCCATCCCCATCCCCATCCCCGCCGTCCCCACCGGGCACGGGCCGGGCCAGGGCCAGGGCGCAGACGAAACTGGCGCTACGGTCGGCGGTCTCACCCAGGGCATCCTGGACGCGCTTCATGGCCAGGCCGAAATCCTTGTCGGGCCCGGCCCAGCGCGCCGATAAGACGCCCGGGTCGCCGCCGAGGCCATGGACCTGGAGGCCGGAATCGTCGGCCAAGGCGGCAAGACCCGAGGCCTTGGCGGCTTCAACCGCCTTGATGCGGGCATTGTCGGCGAAGGTTTCGCCTGACTCAATGGGCTCGGCCAGCCCCAGGGATTTGGCCGCGATGACCTCGATGCCATGGGGTTGCAGCAAATCGCCGATCTCGCGGACCTTGCCCGGGTTGTGGCTGGCGATCACCAGCCTCGCTCCCGCAAATCTAGTCAAGACCCAGGGCTTGGCGCTGCAATTGGGCGAGATCGGCGATCCCCTTGCAGGCAAGCTCCATCAGGGTGTCGAACTGGGCCTTGGAAAAGGGCTTGTCCTCCGCCGTGCTTTGGATCTCGATGATGTCGCCTGAGTTGGTGAGGACGAAATTGGCGTCGACCAGGGCCTGGCTATCCTCGGCATAGTCGAGATCGAGCACCGCAACGTTTTGATAAAGACCACAGGACACCGCCGCGACCTGATGGGTCAGGGGAATCTTGCGAAGCTCGCCGGCATCCACCAGCCGGGCAAAAGCCTGATACAGCGCCACATAGGAGCCGGTGATCGCCGCGGTGCGGGTGCCGCCATCGGCAAGCAAAACATCGCAGTCGATGCGCACCTGGCGCTCGCCCAGCAGTTCAAGGTCGGTGACCGCGCGCAGGCTGCGGCCGATCAGGCGCTGGATTTCCTGGGTGCGGCCTGACTGTTTGCCGCGGGCGGCTTCGCGGCCCATGCGCTCGGCGGTGCTGCGCGGCAGCATGCCGTATTCCGCCGTGACCCAGCCCCTGCCGGTATCACGAAGAAACGGCGGCACCCGGTTTTCCACCGTCGCGGTGCACAGCACCTGGGTGTCGCCGAAGCTGGCGAGACAGGACCCCTCGGCATATTTGTTGGCGCCGGGCGTGAGGGTCACGGCGCGCATCTGATCGATCTTTCGTCCGGAAGGCCGCATCTGGGATTCCTCAACCTGTTACGCTAGAGCAATGAAAAAAGCTGGCGGTGACGCTCTTTTACTAGCGCGCGGCTTGACCGGCGTCCAGTCCCGAGAACCTGGCCCAAACCACGCTTTTCGTAGAGATTCAGCGCTTTGAGGGAAAAAGACCCGCATCAGGGCCGAGCTGGACATTGACGCTTGGCAGTGGGCTCACTAGATTCAGGCGCTACACCGAGTGTGGACAAGCCATGATGGAAATCGAACCCCGATTGGTGCCAAAGCCATGATTCCGGGTGGCAAAAGCACCATCACCGAGCTTAACGAGCGGTCCCGGGAGATCTTCCGCCGCATCGTCGAATCCTATGTCGAGACCGGCGAACCCATGGGCTCGCGCACATTGTCGCGCCAGCTCTCGGGTGCGCTCTCTCCCGCCACCATCCGCAACGTCATGTCCGATCTTCAGGACTCCGGGCTGCTGTATTCCCCCCATACCTCGGCGGGCCGCTTGCCGACCGAGGCCGGCCTTCGCTTGTTCATCGATGGTCTGTTGGAGATCGGGGCGCTGACCGAAGAGGAATGCACCGATATCGACAGCAAATGCGCCGCCGTCGGCAAAAGCGTCGAGGAGGCGTTGCAGGAAGCAACGTCGATGTTGTCGGGTCTGTCGAACTGTGCCGGGCTGGTGCTGGCGCCGAAGTCGGAAGCGCGGCTCAAACATATCGAGTTCGTCAATCTCGGCGACGGCCAGGCCCTGGTGATCATGGTGTCGGAAAACGGCGTGGTCGAGAACCGGGTCATCGAGATCCCGGTGGGGGTGCCGCCGTCGGCGCTGGTCGAAGCCGGGAACTTTCTCAACGCCCGCATGGCGGGCCGCACCCTGGCAGAGGCGCGGGGCCAGATCGCCGAAGAGCTTAAGGAACACCGGGCGCAGATCGACCATCTCACCGGCGAGCTGGTCAAGGCCGGCCTCGCCACCTGGGGCGGCGAGAACAAGAGCGACTATCTGATCGTGCGCGGCCAGGCCCATCTGCTCGAGAACATCACCGCGATCGAGGATCTGGAACGCATCCGCACCTTGTTCCATGCGCTTGAGACCCGCGAGACCATGTCGCGATTGCTCGAACTCACCAATATGGCCGAGGACGTGCAGATCTTCATCGGCGCCGACAACGAACTGTTCAGCCTGGCCGGGTGTTCGATGATCGTGGCGCCGTTCGCCAACGGCGCCGAGAAGATCGTCGGCGCCATCGGCGTGATCGGCCCGACGCGGATGAACTATGCCCGCATCATCCCGATGGTCGATTATACCGCCAAGGTCATCGGCCGCATGCTCGGTTGATGGCCTATCCGCCCTAACCGAGCCCACGCTTATAGAGCCCACGCTTATAGAGATTGAGTATGAACGCCAAGAAAGCCAAACCGCCTAAGAAAACCGCCGATAAGGACCAAACAGCCGAGGCCCCGGAAGCGGCGGCCGAGGTCCCGGTCGTGCCGGGCGAAATCCCCGAATTGCCCGAGTCCCTATCTGGGGAACAAGACCCTGCACCATCCGGAGACCGCCCTGGGGACCGCCAGGAAGAGCTCGAGGCCGAGATTGCCGATCTCAAGGATAAGGTTCTGCGCGCCATGGCCGAGCTGGAAAACTTCCGCCGCCGCGCCGAGAGGGAGCGCAGCGACGTTTCCAAATATGCCATCACCAATTTCGCCCGCGACATGGTATCGGTCGCCGACAATCTACGCCGCGCGTTGGACAGCGCCGCCAATGAAGGGGCCGGGGACAATGGCGAAGGCCTTGCCGCCGGCATCGAGCTCACCGAACGTGAACTGATCGCCGCCTTGGAGCGCCACGGCATCACCAAGATCAACGCCATGGGCAAACTGTTCGACCATGATCTCCACCAGGCCATGTTCGAGGTCGAGGACAAGGACAAGCCGGCGGGCACCATCATCGAAGAGCTGCAGGCGGGCTATATGCTCAAGGATCGGTTGTTGCGCCCGGCCATGGTCGGTCTCGCCAAGGGCGGACCCGAGGCCAAGGCCGATGCTGCTGCCGGCGACGGCGAAGACAGCGCAGACGGCCCCGGCGACGGCCCGCAACATATCGACACCTCTGCCTGATCGGTACAGATTCTAAGCGGCGCCTGTTTTGATGGCCGCTTCCTTGGGCGGAAACAGATATTCGCCCGAAGGGTCGTGGGCCTTGAGCCGGGCCTGGGCGCGGGCGCGGTCGGCCACCGCGTAACAATACACACAACCTTGCGGGCAGGTGTCATAGGCGCCGATGTCGCGCGCCCCATGACATTCACAGCCCTCCCGGTTGCCCTTGGTGGCGGCCATGACGGAATGCCCGGCGATGTCGCCAAGGCGGGTGCCATCGATGCAGCGCGCCGGGCTCACGCCATCGATCAGATACGCGGGCTGGGCACAGAGCGAGAGCGTCATGCCATTATCCGCCGCGATGGCCGCCAAGCGCGCCAGCAATCGGCGTTTCTCGCCCGGCGCCGGGTCGCGCCAGTGAAAGCCGGCTTGCCTGGCGGCGATGTCCAGATTGCGCCGGGTCTTGCGGTAGATGTGGGCGAAGGAGACCACGACCTCGTCGGTCAGGCCGCGAAGGGCTTGGGCCAGGGCGGCAAAATTCTCCTCATGCCAACTGAGCGGCGTGAGCGAGGTCTCGATGATCGGGTCGTAGCGCCACACCGCGCAGCGGGGGCCGAAAGAGGCGGCAAGCTCAGCCATATGATCGCGGGCCGCGTTTTGTTCCGCAACCGAAACTTCCACCGCCCGGGGGTAGTTGTTGATGCCGTATTGGACCATGAAGGGAAAGCCACGGCCGCGAATTTCCCCAAGATGGCCCAGGAACGGCCCCAGATTCTTGGTCCAGAACACGAAACCATCGACCTCATCGGGGCCGAGCCCGATCTCATAGCGCTGGCCGCCATAGGGGTTGGTCATGCGGCAATGGCCGGCGTCGAGGCGCGCCATGAACCAGCGCCCGTAGAAGGCGGGGATATCGGTCTTATAGCTGGCGGAAATGATCATGGACGCGGCGGCCAAGGGGGGTATCCGCCGGCCATAATGGGCCCGGGCCGGGGGGGGATCAATGGGTTTGAAGCGTGGGTTTCCCGGCCATGTGCGGCGGTTCGGCAACTTCGGGAAAATATGGTGAAGAATCTCGCCCCTCAGAGCTTGTAGGGCCCCTTGAGGAGACATATATAAGCGTGCAGTTACAATAACCGTTCTGACATTAGGGAATTTTTGCTGCGTTCGCGTGAGGGGGAATTTGCACGCCTTTGAGAGGCCCGCACGGGGCCGTACCGGGGCTGCCGGAACCCGTTAAAAAACAAGAGGGATCAAGAATGAGCAAAGTCATCGGCATCGACCTCGGCACCACCAATTCCTGCGTCGCCGTCATGGAGGGCTCCAACGCCAAGGTGATCGAAAACTCCGAAGGCACCCGGACCACGCCCTCGATGGTGGCCTTCACCGAAGGCGACGAACGTCTCATCGGCCAATCGGCCAAGCGCCAGGCGGTCACCAACCCGGAAAACACCTTCTACGCCATCAAGCGCCTGATCGGCCGCTCGTTCGACGATCCGGTGACCGCGAAGGACGCCGACATGGTGTCCTACAACATCGTCGCCGCCGACAATGGCGATGCCTGGGTCGAAGGACGGGGCGAGAAATACTCCCCCAGCCAGATCAGCGCCTTCATTCTCCAGAAGATGAAGGAGACCGCAGAAAGCTATCTCGGCGAGGATGTCAGCCAGGCGGTGATCACGGTTCCGGCCTATTTCAACGATTCCCAGCGCCAGGCCACCAAGGATGCCGGACGCATCGCCGGGCTCGAGGTCCTGCGCATCATCAACGAACCCACCGCGGCGGCACTTGCCTATGGGCTGGATAAAAGTCAAAGCGGCATCATCGCCGTGTTCGACCTCGGCGGCGGCACCTTCGACATTTCCATCCTCGAGATCGGTGATGGTGTGTTCGAGGTCAAATCGACCAATGGCGACACCTTCCTCGGCGGCGAGGATTTCGACAAGCGGATCATGGATTATCTCGCCGACGAGTTCAAAAAAGAGCAGGCCATCGATCTTAGAGAGGACAAGCTGGCACTGCAGCGCCTGCGCGAGGCCGCCGAGAAGGCCAAGATCGAACTCTCCAGCTCGATGGAGACCGAGGTCAACCTGCCCTTCATCACCGCCGATCAGGCCGGACCCAAGCACCTCAATATCAAGCTCACCCGGGCCAAGCTCGAAGCCATGGTGGACGAATTGGTCGACCGCACCATCAAGCCGTGCCAGGCGGCGTTAAAGGATGCCGGGCTCAAGGCCTCGGAAATCGAGGAAGTCATCTTGGTCGGTGGCATGACGCGGATGCCGAAGATCGTCGAGACGGTGCAGAACTTCTTCGGCCGCGAGCCCCACAAGGGCGTCAATCCCGACGAGGTCGTGGCCATCGGCGCCGCCATCCAGGGCGGCGTGCTCAAGGGCGAGGTCAAGGATGTCCTGTTGCTCGACGTGACGCCGCTGTCGCTCGGCATCGAGACCCTGGGCGGCGTTTTCACCCGCCTGATCGACCGCAACACCACGATCCCGACCAAGAAAAGCCAGATTTTCTCCACCGCCGAGGACAGTCAGACCGCGGTGACCATCCGGGTGTTCCAAGGCGAACGCGAGATGGCGGCGGACAACAAGATTCTCGGCCAGTTCGATCTGATCGGCATCCCCCCGTCGCCGCGCGGTCTGCCGCAGATCGAGGTGACCTTCGATATCGACGCCAACGGCATCGTCAATGTCTCGGCCAAGGACAAGGCCACCGGCAAGGAACAGCAGATTCGCATCCAGGCTTCCGGCGGGCTGTCGGACGCCGACATCGACCAAATGGTCAACGACGCCGAGTCCCACGCCGAAGAGGACAAGAAGCGGAAGGAGAAAGTCGAGGCCCACAACCAGGCCGACAGCCTGATCTACGCCACCGAAAAGAACCTCAAGGAATATGGCGACAAGGTCGGTGATGACGACCGCAAGCAGATCGAAGACAACATCACGGCGCTCCGCGAGGTCATGGACGGCGATGACGTGGAAGCCATCAATGCCAAGACCGAGGCCCTGGTTCAGTCCTCCATGAAACTCGGCGAGGCGGTCTACAAGGCCCAGCAGGAAGCG
>CBDUSV010000079.1:0-10188 GCA_965369885.1 uncultured bacterium | reverse complement strand
GACGAACCCCTTCTTCGACGATCAGCTTGGTCCACTCGAAGGCCTGCATGCCGACGAACGAGGCGCCGAATGCGGCCGTTATCAGCAATAAGATCGCGGTTTTGACACGATCCTTGCGATAGCCGTAATTGACCGCCAACACCATGGTGCCGGAAGAGGTAATCAGGATGAAGGTCATGATGGCGATCAGGATGAGCGGGATGTGCTGGCCAAAGATGGTTAAGGCGAAGACCTCGCTTGGATTGGGCCACGGCACCGTGGTCGACATCCGCACCGTCATGTAGGACAGCAGGAAACAGCTGAAGATGAAGGTGTCGCTGAGGAGGAAGATCCACATCATGGCCTTGCCCCAGGGCACGTTCTTGAACGCCCGCTGATCCGATGACCAGTCGGCGACGACGCCCGGCAAGCCTTCCGGCCGCGCCGTGGTTGTACCACTACTCATATCTGTCATGTGTTCTTCACCCTCTCTACGTCAACAAAAGCAGACTGAACAAAACCAGCCAAACCACGAGCATGAAATGCCAATAGATCGCGCACAACTCCACGCTTAGGCTCAACTTGGCCACGTCAAGGCCGCGCCACAGCTTGGCGGAGGTCCGGCCCCAGGCCACCAGGCCGCCCAACAGATGCAGCGCATGGGCCACGGTGACCAGGTAAAAGAAGGCATTGGCCGGGTTGGTCTTGGCGTAATAGCCCAAACCGACCATTTGCTGCCACGCCACGAATTGGCCTATCAGGAAGGCGAAGGCGAAAGCACCCCCAGCCATGAGCCACAACCGCAGGCCGGCCATATCACCCTTGTCGGCGCCGAGCCACGCCCGGTGCAAAGCCAGGCTGCCGAGACCCAACAAGACCGTATTCAGCCACAACACCCACGGCTCGGGCATGGGGTGCCAGTCCGGAAGCGACATCCGGTCGGCGTAGGATATAACCATGAGCGAGAACAAGACCGTGACCACGATAAGAAACACCCTGAGGCCAACCTTCGGTAAGGGCCCGGCCACCGTGCTTCGTCTCTGAAGCTCGAGGGCCTCGGCCTGGCCGGTCTGCCAGGGCTTATCCATCAGATGGTCGAATATACTCACGTCTCGGTTACCTTTGCGGGTGGCGTGTCATTGTCCTTAAGCAGACCTGACCTGATCCGGCGGAATGTTCTGTGGCACATAGTCGTCGGCGACGCCCGGCACGCCGTAATCATAGGCCCAGCGATAGACCACCGGCAGCTTGTCGCCGAAATTGCCATGCCCCGGCGGGACCGTTTCCGTCTGCCATTCCAGCGAGCAGGCCTTCCACGGGTTGCGGCCGGCCGGCTTGCCGTTGCGCATGCTCCAGAACAGATTGAAGAAGAACACCACCTGGGCGATACCCACGAGCAACGTCACGACGGTGACAAAGGCGTTGAGGTCCTGGGCCGATGCCGGGATGAAGTTGGTTTCCCCCATTTCGAAATAGCGCCGCGGCACGCCGAGGAAGCCGAGATAGTGCAGCGGGAGGAAAATCGTGTAGGCGCCAAGGAAGGTGACCCAGAAATGAAACTTGCCCATGCCCTCATGGAGCATTTTCCCGCTCATCAAGGGGAACCAATGGTAGATCGCCCCGAAGACCACCAGCATCGGCGCCACCCCCATCACCATATGGAAGTGGGCGACCACGAACATGGTGTCGGAGAGCGGGATATCGATGATGACATTGCCGAGGAACAGCCCGGTGATGCCCCCATTCAAGAAGGTGACGATGAAGCCGAGGGCAAACAGCATCGGGATGGTGAACTGGATATTGCCCTTCCACAGCGTCAGCGTCCAGTTATAGACCTTGAGCGCGGTGGGGATGGCGATGATCAGGGTGGTGGTGGCGAAGAAGAACCCGAACCAAGGATTCATGCCGCTGACATACATATGGTGCGCCCACACGATGAAGCTGATGGCGCCGATCGCCACCAGCGCCCACACCATCATGCGGTAGCCGAAGATGTGCCGCCGGGAATGGACACTGATAAGGTCGGAGACGATGCCGAAGGCCGGCAAGGCGACGATATAAACCTCGGGATGGCCGAAGAACCAGAACAGGTGCTGGAACAACAGCGGGCTACCGCCATCATATTTCAGCAATTCACCCATCACGACGATGGAGGGCATGAAGAAGCTGGTGCCCAGGACCCTATCCAGCAACAGCATCACGCCGCCGACGAACAAGGCGGGGAAAGCCAACAGTGCCAGGACGGTGGCGACGAAAATGCCCCATACCGTCAGGGGTAGGCGCATCAGCGACAGCCCCCTTGTGCGGGCCTGCAGCACCGTCACCACGTAATTCAAGCCGCCCATGGTGAATCCGACGATGAACAACACCAGGGCGACCAGCATCAAAACAATCCCCGCATCCGAGCCCGGGGTGGTGGAGAGGATGGCCTGGGGCGGGTATAGGGTCCAGCCGGCGCCGGTGGGCCCGCCGGGCACGAAGAAGCTGGCGGTCAGCACCAGAACCGAAGTCAGATAGACCCAGTAGCTGATCATGTTGACATAGGGAAAGACCATATCGCGGGCACCGCACATCAGCGGGATGAGATAATTGCCGAAGCCCCCCAGGAACAACGCGGTCAGCAGGAAGATCACCATGATCATGCCGTGCATGGTGATGAACTGGTAATAGCTGCTGGCATCGATCAGGGTGAAAGTTTCCGGGAAGCCGAGCTGGAGGCGCATCAAGGACGACAACACCAAGCCCACCAGGCCGATGGCGATCGCCGTGCCCGAATACTGGATGGCGATGACTTTGGCGTCCTGGCTGAAGACGTATTTCGTTATCCAGCTTTTGGCATGGTAAAGTTCGACGTCATCGACTTCCAGAGGTGGGATCGTGTCCGTTGCGGTCGGTACGATAGTAGCCATCAGTGCACCCTCTTTACTTTCATTCCATCAGGTCTCGGTTTCATTGTACGGATCGCCTAGCGGGAATCCGCCTTGGCCTCTTTCAAGACCGGATCAGATTTGGTTTCCAATTTGTTTTCTGGGCCCGATCCGGCTTTGGCCATCGATTTGGCGAAGGTCGGCTGCTTTTGTAGCCATGCATTGAAGGCGCTCTCCTTCTCCACCACGACCTTGCCGCGCATGGCATAGTGGCCAATGCCACACAATTCATAGCAGAGAATATCGAAGGTCCCGGTCCGGGTCGGGGTGAGCCAGAAAAACGTGACCTGGCCCGGCACCATATCCATTTTCGCCCGGAACTGGGGCACATAGAAATCATGCAGCACGTCCTTGGAGCGCAGCAATATCTTGACCGGCTTGTTAAGCGGGAGATGGACCTCGCTGTCCGATATCAGGAGATCGTCCTGCCCCTTGGGGTCCTTGGGATTGATGCCGAACGGGTTTTTGTCGTTGATGTGCCTCATGCTGGTTTTCCCCAGCACGCCATCCTTGCCGGGGAAGCGATAGGTCCACTGCCACTGCTCGCCAAACGCCTCGAACTCCGACGCGTTTTCCGGCACCGTGACATATTCATCCCACGCCACAAGGCCGGGGGCCAACATCACCACGACGCCGATCGTGGTCAAGACGGTGAGCCAGATTTCCAACTTCTTGCTCTCCGGTTCGTATTCCGCCCGCCTGTCTTCCCTGTAACGGTAGCGAAACACGCAATAGGCGGTGAACAGCATGACGATGATGAACACGATCCCGGTGACCCAGAACGTGATCATGATCGTGGTGTCGATGAACCCCCAATTCGAGGCTATGGGCGTCCACCACCACGGGCTCAGAAAGTGAAATGCGACGGTGCCGACGGCCACCAAAAGCAGTACCAGTGCGATAATCATCCCTTATCCGTCCTTACCTTTAGAAGCGATAGACATGTATTCAAAGGAACAGGCATTTTCACGCGCATCATGGCCCTGTCTAATCGATAAAACCTAAGCCATGATGAATGTTGGCCAGCGTGTACAACACCGTCAACATCAACGTCAACATAAAGTCCCGCCATCTCAGCTCCCCATGGCCTGGGCGATCCCCACCGCCCCGGGCATCAAGCTGTCCGCCACCAGGACGCTGAACAGCAGGAATAGATAGAGGATGGAAAAGGCGAACATGCGGCGTGCCGATCGGTCGGTGCTGTCGAACCACACCCGGACGGCGCAGAGCATGAACCCGGCGCCAAGCAGCAACGCGACAAGGCCGTAAAAAATGCCACTGAAGCCGATGGCATAAGGCGCCAGCGTCAATGGGATCAATCCCAGGCTGTAGAGCAGTATCTGCAGCTTGGTTGCCCGGGGGCCGGCCACCACCGGCATCATCGGCACGCCGACCTTGGCGTAATCACTGGCGCGGTAAAGCGCCAAGGCCCAGAAATGGGGCGGCGTCCACATGAAGATGATGGCGAACAGCAGCACCGCGACCAGATTGACCTCGCCGGTCATGGCGGCCCAGCCGATCATCGGCGGGAACGCCCCGGCGGCGCCGCCGATGACGATATTCTGCGGCGTGCGCCGCTTGAGCCAGATGGTGTAAACGAAGATGTAGAACCCGATCGCCGTCGCCAACAGCGCCGCCGCCACCAGGTTGACGGCGATGGCCATCACCAGCACCGATGCCACGGCGAGCACGATGCCGAATGCCAAGGCCGAGCCCGGCTCCACCCGTCCCGCCGGAATAGGCCGGTTCATGGTGCGTTGCATGCCGGCATCGATGTCGCGGTCATACCACATGTTGATGGCCCCGGCGGCCCCGGCGCCGACACTGATGCACAGCAATGCCACAATGGCGAGAACCGGATGCAGGCTATTGGGAGCCAAGACCATCCCGGCGAAGGCGGTGAAAATCACCAACGACATCACCCGTGGCTTCAACAGGGCAAAGTAGTCGCCTGCCGAAGAACGATCCCCAAGCGCGGTGCGTGTCTTCAAGCCATCTATGATGTCCGCCAAACCGCTGCCCCCTTCAATATGTCGCAATGCGCCAGAATGCGCCCGCGAAACCCGTCCTGCCCGGGCGAGCGCAACCTACACCAATGGATTTCTTTTTCACAGTGCAAACAACCCAAAAACGGCGATAAAGTACACCCGTGCGATCCACTACAAAAGCCACCCCCCATGCCGCCTTTGACAACGTCGCTGACATGGTCTTTCGCCGCCAATTCCAGCCCGGAGGGATTCCCCCGCCCCCGGCGCGGTCGTCTGCCAGCCCCCTTGGTAGCAAATTGCCACGGCAATTCAAGCCCTATTTATTCATGGACTAAGTTGGGTAAATTACTATGTGATGTGATGGTGATGTGATGTCAATTGCGGCCCATCACCCGTGACGTCCAAGGAGGTACCGATGCCCGGCTTCATGCACCCCACCAGCCACCGCTTTGCCGCCATTCTTCTTGCCTTCGCCCTGGCACTCGCCCTGGCGCCCGGTGTGGCATTCGCCGACGCCCCCGAGGACGACCCGGCCGAGGCCGCCGATACCGGTTATGCCACCGCGGTCAAGGCCGTCAAGGCGGGCCGCTATGCTGCCGCCATCCCGCTTTTGGAAAAAGCGGTGGCGAAAGACCCCAAAGATGCCAATGCCTACAATTACCTCGCCTTCAGCCACCGCAAGTTGGGCCGCTTCGCCCGGGCGCTTGATTTTTACAAGACCGCATTGAAGATCGAACCGGACCATCGCGGCGCCCATGAGTATCTCGGAGAGCTTTATCTCCAGACCGGCCACCTGGATTTGGCCGAGGCCCATCTCGCCAAGCTGGACAGGCTCTGCACCTTCGGCTGCGATGAATATAGCGACCTCAAGAAAGCCATAGCGGCCCACAGGACGGCCAAAAGGAACATGTGATGTCCAATCTTGACGCCACCGACGAGCTGTTCTTCACCCGCGCCGGCCTTGACCGCGGCCGCGTCGAGACCATCACCGAAGACGCCCTCAAAGGCGCCGATGACGGCGAGCTGTTTTTGGAATATGGCGTCTCGGAAAGCCTCGCCTTCGATGATGGCCACCTCAGGAACGCCAATTACGACACCACCCAGGGCTTTGGCCTGCGCGCCATTTCCGGCGAGGCCACCGGCTATGCCCACGCCTCGGAATTGAGCGAAGACGCCATCCGCCGTGCCGCCGACACCGTCAAGGCGGTGCGCCAGGGCCATGGCGGCACCCTGGCGGCGCCACCCGCCGGCACCAACCGCATCCTTTATACCGACCACAACCCGCTCAATGCCGTCGATTTCGAGACCAAGACCAAGCTTTTGGCCGATATGGACGCCTATGCCAGGGCCGCCGATCCCAGGGTGCGCCAGGTCATGATCTCGCTCACCGGCGAATGGCGGGCGATCCAGATCCTGCGCCCCGGCGGTGAGCGCGCCGGCGATATCCGCCCCCTGGTGCGGCTCAATGTCAGCGTCGTGGTCGGCGACGGCGACCGCCAGGAAACCGGCAGCTACGGCACCGGCGGGCGCGATCTCTATGGCGAGTTCATTGCCCCCGACAACTGGCGCGCCAGCGTCGATGAGGCCCTGCGCCAGGCGGTGGTCAATCTCGCCTCGATCCCGGCGCCGGCCGGCGAGATGGACGTGGTGCTGGGGCCCGGCTGGCCCGGCATCCTATTGCACGAGGCCATCGGCCATGGCCTCGAGGGCGACTTCAACCGCAAGAAGACTTCGGCCTTTTCCGGGCTCATCGGCACGCGCATCGGGGCGCCGGGGGTCACCGTGGTCGATGACGGCACCATCGAGGACCGCCGCGGCTCGCTCACCATCGATGACGAAGGCACACCGACCAAGCGCACCACCCTGATCGAGGACGGCATCCTGGTCGGCTATCTCCATGACCGCATGAACGCGCGGCTGATGGACATGGAGCCCACCGGCAACGGCCGCCGCCAGAGCTTCGCCCACAAGCCGATCCCGCGCATGACCAACACCTATATGCTGGCCGGCCCCCACGACAAGGACGAGATCATCACCTCGGTGAAGAAGGGCCTGTACGCGGTCAATTTCGGCGGCGGCCAGGTCGATATCACCTCGGGCAAGTTCGTGTTTTCCGCCTCGGAGGCCTATCTCATCGAAGACGGCAAGATCGGCCCCGCGGTCAAGGGCGCCACCCTGATCGGCAACGGCCCCGACGTGCTGACCCGGATCTCCATGGTCGGCAACGACCTGGCGCTTGACCCCGGCGTCGGCACCTGCGGCAAGGACGGCCAGGGCGTTCCCGTCGGCGTCGGCCAGCCCACCTTGAAGATCGATGGCCTGACCGTCGGCGGCACGGCGACGTAAGCGCACTTTCCATGTCGGAAAACCCCTGGTCCGGCGGTGACGGTGACGGCCGCGAACTGAAACGCCGGGGTCCGCCCTGGTGGGTGATCATCGGCTTCATCGCCGCCGTGGTGGCGACGGTGGTGCTGCTGGCCCGGCGCTATCCGGACGCGGTGGCGGACCGCGACGGCCAAGTCCATGTGATCTATTACGTTTTGCTGGCGACCCTGATGGGCAGCGCCATACTGCTGGGCATGCGGACCGGGCTGAAGGCGGCGTTGAAGAACGCGCTCGGCTGGATCGCCATCGCCTTGGTGCTGATCCTGGGCTACAGCTTCCGCCATGACCTCGGCGCCATCAAGGACCGCGTCCTCGGCGAGTTGCTGCCCCACCGCGCCGTGGTCGGCGACGGCGGCGCCATCAGCTTCCGGGCAAAGGCCGGCGGCCATTTCCACATCGAGGCCCATATCGGCGGCACCCCGATCCGCTTCCTGGTCGACACCGGGGCCACCGACATCGTGCTCAGCCCCGCCGATGCCCGGCGCCTTGGTTTCGATCTGGCGCGGCTTCGCTTCGACCGCGGCTACAGCACCGCCAACGGCATGGTCCTGGGCGCCCCGGTCACCCTTGGTGAGTTGACGGTGGGGCCGATCCGGCTCAAGGGCGTCGCCGCCACGGTCAATGGCGCCGAGATGAACCAATCCCTGTTGGGAATGCGCTTCCTCAACCGCCTCAAATCCTATGAGGTCAAGGACGGCGTCCTCACGCTTTACCCCTGACCATCCTGTTTGCCCAGGATGGCGTACATGTTGTCGCTGGTGGGGAGTTTGTGGGTCCAGCCGAAGCGCACCGAATAGCCGCTTTGCCGCGCCATGGCGGCCAGGCTTCGGGGCGTGAAGTAGTTGAGGTGATCGGGAAAGCGGAAGCCGCACCAGCGCCGCCCCATCACCGCCCGGTTCCAGCACGCGTAATTGGGCACCTTGATGATGACGGCGCCGCCCGGGGCCAGGGTGCGGTGGAGCGCCTTGAGCACGCCGGCGGGGTTCATCTCGTGTTCGAGATACGACCGCAGGGTCGCCGCGGTGAAGAACCCGTCATCGAAACTTTCCAGCCCTTCGATGCTGGGGGCGTTGACGGCATGGCCGCCGCGCTGGGCAAAGCGTTGATTGGCCGCGGCGGCCGCGGCGGCGGAAATCTCGACGCCATAGGGGGTGAAGTCCGCCGCCAACGCATCCAATGCGGCGCCATCGCCGCAGCCGAGATCGATTACCTTTCCCGGCGCAGCAAAGTCCGCCACCATCAGATGGATCTGTTTCCTGGGCAGGATGCGCATCCGCGCCCGGGTCAATTTGCTGGCGCGGTAGGATATGGGCCTGATCTCGGCGCGGTGGCGTTCCTCGGCCTTGCTGGTGCGCTCCCACGCCATGGTGGTGAACAGCGCCGCGTAATCCGGCGCCTTGTCGATATAGACGAAGGCGCAGTCCCGGCAGTGCTTGAGGTGCCAGATGTCGCGGGAATGGCGGTCGGGGGCGACATCGCCATTGTCGCGGCCACACAGCGGACAGGCGCGGCCGACGACCCGAATGGTGCCGAATTCGCCGCTGTCGTAATCCTGGACCGAGCTCATGTATTCATGGTCCCTCAAACGCCGGGGTCAATAGGCGAGTTCCTCGAACACCGGATCGACGCTGCCACCCCAGCGGCCCTCAAAAGCCTCCAACAGGACCTCGGCCTGGGTGCGCCGGGCGTCCGCGATCTCCATCAGGGTGTCGAGATGGCGGGTTTCGTCCCGGCCCGAGGGGTCGTTACATTGGCGCCGCCGCAACCCCTCCTTTGCCATCTCCAGCACCTCATTGGCGATGTCGCCCACGGTGCGGCCCTGGAACGGCGTCGCCAGGGCGCGCTTCGGCACTTCGGCGCGAAGATATTCATGGTCTTGCGCACTCCAGCCCTTGACCAGGTCCCAGGCCCCATCCAGGGCGCTTGCGTCATACATCAGCCCGACCCACAACGCCGGCAGGGCACAGATACGCCGCGCCGGTCCGCCATCGGCGCCGCGCATCTCGAGAAACTGCTTGAGCCGGACCTCGGGGAACACCGTGGTCAGATGGTCGAGCCAATCCGCCATCACCGGCGTCTCGCCGGGCAGCGCCGGCAGCTTGGCGGCCATGAAGTCGCGGAAGGACTGGCCCGCCGCATCGATGTATTTGCCATCGCGATAGACGAAATACATCGGCACATCGAGCATGTAATCGACATAGCGCTCGAAGCCCATGCCGTCCTCGAACACGAAGGGCAGGATGCCGCAGCGGTCGGGATCGGTATCGGTCCAGGCATGGGAGCGGTAACTGAGATATCCCACCGGCTTGCCCTCCAGGAAGGGCGAATTGGCGAACAGCGCCGTGGTGATGGGCTGGAGCGCAAGGCCGGTGCGGAACTTCCGCACCATGTCGGTCTCGCTCTCGAAGTCGAGATTGACCTGCACCGTCGTGGTGCGCAGCATCATATCCAACCCCAATGCCCCCTTGGTCGGCATATAGGCCTTCATGATGCCGTAGCGGCCCTTGGGCATCCACGGCATGTCATCGCGCCGCGCCTTGGGGTGAAAACCGATGCCCAACAGCCCGACACCGAGGGCGCCCGCCACGTCCTTGACCTGGGCCAGGTGCTCATGGACCTCGTTGCAGGTCTCATGCAGGGTTTCCAGCGTCGCGCCCGACAGTTCGAGCTGGCCGCCGGGCTCGAGCGTGATGGTGGCGCCATCCTTTTCGAGCGCCACCGGCCGGCCGTCTTCCAGGATCGGCTGCCAGCCGAAGGCCTGCATGCCTTCCAAGATGGCGCGGATACCGGTGCCGCCACCCGCGGCGAGCTCGCCATAGGGAACCGGGGAAAGGTCATTTAGGCGGAAGGCGAACTTCTCGTGTTCGGTGCCGATACGCCATTGCTCCCGGGGCTTGCATCCGGCCTCG
>CBDUSV010000078.1:0-10254 GCA_965369885.1 uncultured bacterium | reverse complement strand
GAGGCGGCAATGATGCGGTCACGCCAAACCAGGGTCCTGGCATCTTGGCGGATCAAGGCAAGCCGGATCTCCACCGCCTGGCCGAACTCCCAATAGCTGCCTTCGATGCGGGGTGCGGATGCCTCGCCGCCGTCGCCGCGGACAACATTGATCGGCGCCGAAAGCCCGGAGCGGCGGTTGCTTCGTCGGCGGATTTCGTCGGCGATGCGGTTGGACAGATAGATGCCCAAGGGCGTCGTCTTGCGGTCCGGCAGGCGGAGAATGGTCTTGACCGAGAGCTGTTCGGCGCTGTCCAGGGCCGCCATGAAGCGCGCCGCGGCCTCGCGAATGCCGCCGTCCACATCAAGGCGGGCCAGGGCCTGGCGCCGCCCGGATTGGCGCAACATCACCGTGCGCGGCCGGGTGGCGGCGAACACGGTGCCGTCCTCCATGCTGACCGCCTTGTAGGACAAGCTCACCCCATTGGGCACGGCGGATAGCTTGCCCACCACCAGGATGTCGACCTGGGCGTTGCGCAACAGATCGGAGACCCGGACGTTTTTGTCGCGCTGCAGTTCCCCGATGCCGTCAATGTCGCGGATGATCGATTTCAAGCCGTCGCGGGCGACAAACCGGTATGTCCGGTTGCCCTGGCGGGTCAGTTCGGCCATGAGGCGGGCGTTGATCTCCTGGGCGATCCACACCGGCACCGCGTCTAAGTCGGCGGGGAACGGCAACAGCGCCACCCGGGGCTTGCCATAGCCGCCGGCCGCCGGGATATCGGCGAGTTTGGCCGCGCCAATGCCGGTCAGCAAATCCCGGGCAATGGTGCGGAAGTGTCCCTGGCCGTCCAGGGGCTCAAAGGCATGGGATGGCGGGCTCCCAACCCCAATCACGGCCATGATGGCCATGGCGCCAATCAGTGACTTCAACTGCATGTTCTAACCCTCCCTGATGCGGGCCTGGGCCCGGGTTTCACCAATCCTTCGATGTTGCGTTGGGCGCGGGTTTGGACCCCGCCCCATCGATGACGATGGACCGGCCAATACTTGTGATGCGGGCGCCAATGCCCATGAGGCGCAGCATCTTCCTGAGCGAGCGTTCGAGTTCCGCTTGATCAAGGCTGCTTCTGTAGCGCCAGGCCGCGCCATTTTTGATGCGGTCCAAGCCGCGATAGCCGCGAAAGACCACAAGATATGTCTCGATCTCGGCCACATCGCGGGGGTCGATCCCGCGGAAGGTGAGTTCATATCCGGCGGATGGCGGCTTGGCGGCCGGGATGCTGGCAATGGTTGGGGCGATCTTTCGCGGTGGGCGCGTGGGGCTCCATGTTGCCAGGCGGCGCGCGATCTCGGCGCCAAGATGGCTTGATCTGGCTTCCACCAGCTTTGCCGCCAAATCCCTGAGGCAGCTTTGCCGGCACTGGCTGGGCAGGCGCCGCGACCGGTATGGCGCCAGCGTGATCAAGGCGATGTGCTGGCCGCCGCGCCCGTCTACAAGCCGCGCTCTGGTCCTGACTTCAAGGTGGGAGACATAGACGCCGGTCTTCAAAATGACATTGGCCGAGACCATGATCACCGCATCAAGCGGCGCCGAGGGCGCCCGGCTTGCTGGTTTCGCGATGTTGGTGCCGGGGTTGGTAGTGGCGGGGTTGGCGTGGCGTGCGCCATGACCGGGGAAGCTGTTCCCGTCGAAGACGGTGTGGCCGTTCTCGGTCAGTTTGGACATGACGATGCGGGCGACGCGATCGATCTGACTCGGTTGAAAATTGGAGGCCGCTGCGTTCTCGGCAACGACTAAGAGATTGAGCCCTCCCTCACTTGCCAGTGCAGCGGCCAGTACGGGGGTGGGGGAGGCGCCAAGGAGCAACAGGGTCCAACCCGATGCCAGCCATTTCATGACCGGATACATTCCCAAACGCCTCCCCTTGCGATCAACAATCAAGACCGGTTGATCTAGCTGACGTTCTGCCAGCTGCCGTCCGCCATGCGGCAGGCGGTGCCGTGCATCTGCTCTTCAAAGCCGCCGATCCATCCCCAGGTGGTGAACTCACGGCAATACTGGCCGGATGAGCGCTGATAGGTGCGGGTCGGGGTGACGGAATATTCCTGACCGGTATCCGGGTTCTGCCAGGTCACGACCCGGCCGCTCGGCGCGGTTTCCAGCACATAGGAGGTCTGGACGTAGTCGCCCCGGTCCATCGAGTTTCCGATATTTCCGCCGATCAGCCCACCGATCACGGCGCCACCGACGATGGCGGCGGTGCGGCCGTCGCCCTTGCCGAAGTTGCTACCGACCAAGCCGCCGAGGGCGGCGCCGATCAGGCCACCGGCGAGGGTGTTGTTGGTGGCGTAGGTGTTGGTGCTGTAATAAGTGTTGGTGCCGTAATAGACCCGGTGCCTGATGATGGGCCGCACATAGCGGTGCTTGTAGCGATAGCCATAGGCCGGGGCCCAGCGCCGGGGCGCGATGCGCTTGATGGCGCGGCGGACCTTGCGGAGTTGGCGCCGCTTGTGGCTTCTGCGGCTGTCACGGCGGTAGCTCACCTTCTTGACCACATGCTTGGTGGTAGAATTGAAGGTGCGGGCTTGACGCTTGTGGTCATTGCGCCCGGCGTCCGCCGGTGTGGCGCTGAGTGAGGCAATGGAGATGCCGATGACTGCCATTAAGGTTGTCTTGATTGAGGTTCGCATGGTTCGCTCCCTTGGTTGAGGTTCGTAACAATGCGATTAGACAACATCGCGGCTGAGCCAATCCTGAACGTCTCGTTCATCTGGCGTTCAGGAACGCGGGCCTACCTAGTCCTTTGTCCGCGCTGCTAAAAATCAAGGCTTCGAGCCGATTTCACCACCCCTTTGGCGGAATTTGTGGTTCATTCATCGCAGGTTCAGCCAGGGTCTGGCATAAGGTCACCATGGAAAGACCAGTTCGAATGATCCTGAAGGCGCTTCTTGTGGCCGCCATGCTCGGCGCCGCCATGTTCAGTGCCCATGACGCCCTGGCCGGACACAGGGGCGAGGCCGGGGGCGTGCGCGAAAGGCCCCCATGGTCGGGCTCCACTTCTCAGCCATCCCGGGCTCGGCCATCCCGGGAGCGCGGAAATTTCCGTGCGCCGCTGCCACGCCGCGGCAACCAAAACACCCGGCGCAATCGGAGAAGTGATCCTGGGAACATCCAGCGGGCTCAGCGCCGCCGAGATCAGGACTATGAGCGCGACAGGCGCCGCGGCAGACGGGATCGCCGGCGCCGGGGCCAGGACGAGCAGGACCGTGCCCGCGATGCGGTGCGTGGCGGCCAGGCCAGGCCGCTTGGGGAAATCATCGCCCGGGTGCAGAATGTTTGCCCGGGCACATTTCTTGGCGCCTCATTGCAAAGACAAGGGCAAGGCTATTTATATCGGGTCCGAATCCTGAGACCATCCGGGCGCCGCATCACCTTCATGGTCGATGCCGCCAGCGGGGCGATTGTCGGCGGCCGGTGCCGTTAGCGGCAAAGGGAATCCATGCGTGTATTGATCGTCGAGGATGACAGGGATTTGAACCGCCAGCTTGCTACGGCGCTGCGCGGTGAAAATTATATCGTCGATGTCGCCTTCAACGGCGAAGAGGGGCATTTCCTTGGCGATAGCGAACCCTATGACGCGGTGGTGTTGGATCTTGGCCTTCCGGTTATGGATGGGGTCAGCGTTCTCACCCGTTGGCGTGGGGATGGGCGCAACATGCCGGTGCTCATCCTGACGGCACGGGATGCCTGGTCGGAGAAGGTCGCCGGCTTCGATGCCGGCGCCGACGATTACGTCACCAAGCCGTTTCGCATCGAGGAAATCCTGGCGCGGATCCGTGCCTTGATCCGGCGCGCCGCCGGCCATGCCACCGCCGAGTTGAGCTGCGCCAATGTGCGCCTCGATACCCGCACCGGCCGGGTCACGCTGGATGGGGTGCAGGTCAAACTGACCGCCCATGAATTCAAGGTCCTGTCTTATCTGATGCATCACCGAGACCAGGTGGTGTCACGAACCGAACTCACCGAACATATCTACGACCAGGAATTCGACCGGGATTCCAACACCATCGAGGTTTTCATCGGCCGGCTCAGGCGCAAGATCGGCAGCGATTTAATCGAGACCGTGCGGGGCCTGGGTTACCGGCTCACCGCGCCGTCCGCCCCGGAAAATTCCCCGGAAGCCGACAAGTAGCACACCCGATGGCACGGACCCATTCCATCGCCCTTCGCCTTGTCGCCGCCGCGATCCTGTGGATCGCCGCCGCCCTGGTCGCCGGTGGGCTTTTGTTGTCCAACCTGTTCCAGAGCCCCCTGGAGGAGGCCTTCGAGCAAAGGCTGAGTTTTCTGCTGCGCAATTTGATCTCGGTCACCGAGTTCAAGCCCGACGGCACCATCGCCGAGCGCCTCCCCCTGGGAGAGCCCCGGTTCCTTGCTCAGTATTCCGGGCTCTATTGGCAGATCGGCCGCCTTGATCAGGCGCGTATCCTGGCCCGCTCCCGGTCGATGTGGGATTTCGAGATCGCCATCAAGCCTGGCCAGACCACGCCGGGGCCCCGGCGCAGCGCCCTCAAGGGACCCTTGGGCCAGCGCCTCATAGTCATTGAACGCACGGTCAGTGAAGAAGGCGCACCCGGGGCTTACGTCTTCGCCGTCGCCGCCGACACCGCCGAGTTGGTGTCCACGATCGAGGAGTTCAATCTGACCCTGATCTGGTCCTTGGGCGTGCTTGGCCTCGGGCTGGTGATCGCGGTGGTTGCCCAGGTCTATTTTGGCCTGAGCCCGCTCAAGAGGATCAGACGTGCGCTCGCGGATATCCGTGGCGGCAGGGCGGAGCGCCTGGAAGGAGATTTCCCCAAGGAGGTCCTTCCCCTGGCCGATGAGCTCAACGGCCTGCTCGAGCACACCAGCCAGGTGCTGGGCCGGGCCCGGGCCCATGTGGGAAATCTGGCCCATGCCCTGAAGACGCCCCTGGCGGTGCTGACCAATGAAGGCAATGCGCCTTCGCAAGAGATCGCGTCTACCGTGGGGGCGCAGACCGACATCATGCGGCGTCACATCGACCATCACCTGAGCCGTGCCCGGGCCATCGGCCAGGCGCCGCTGTTGCGTGGCCAGACCGAATTGAGCCCGGTGCTGGGGGCGGTAGCGCGGACGCTGGGCAAGATCAATCAGGAGCGCGGCATCACCGTCAGCATCGAAGGCGGCATCGAAGGCGGCGATGGGCTCGCCTTTCGCGGCGAGCAGCATGATCTCGAGGAAATGCTGGGCAATCTCGTCGACAATGGCTGCAAATGGGCCCGAAGCGAGGTTCAACTCACCGCCCGGGCTCTCACGTCGGTCGGCAGCGGCGGGCTGCAGGTCTCCATATCGGTGGATGACGACGGCCCCGGCGTCGAGGCGGACAAGCGCGATGCGCTGTTCGAACGTGGCCACCGCGGCGATGAAACCAAGCCCGGCAGTGGTCTTGGCTTGTCGATCGTTCGTGATATCGCCGCTTTGTACGGCGGCGTGGTCGAACTCACGGATTCGCCCCTGGGGGGCTTGAGAGCAAAATTGACCCTCCCTGGGGCGCAAATCGCAACTGATGGCGGCCGGGAAACCTAACCGGTTGCCGGCTTGCGTGATGTCATCTCGGCTTGAGCTTGGCGGTGAGGTTCCGTAGCCTCGGGCGACACAATCCACATCGATGATTCACAAAAGAGGCAAGGATGGCCACAAAGCCCAAAGCAGCGAAAAAGGCGGGACAGTCCCATGGCTATCCCGATTTTCACCAACATTTGGCGCGGCTCGACAAAGCCGGGCTTTTGACCACGATCGATGAGCCCTTCAACAAGGACACCGAGTTGCACCCGCTGGTGCGCTGGCAATTTCGCGGCGGCATCCGCGAGGCGGACCGCAAAGCCTTTAAGTTCACCAATGTGACCGACAGCCTTGGGCGGTCCTATGACATGCCGGTGGTGGTCGGCGCGCTGTCGACCAATGCCGAGATGTACTCCATCGGCATGGGGGTTCCGGTCGCGGAAATCGGCCACAAGTGGAACGAAGCGATGGCCAACCCGATCGATCCGGTAACCGTCGATGACGCGGTGTGCCACGAGGTGGTGATCACCGGTGATGACCTTAAAGGTGATGGCAAGGGGCTGGACGGACTGCCGGTGCCGATCTCAACCCCGGGCTATGACTGCGCGCCTTATTTGACGGCGACCAACGTCACGACGCGAAACCCCGAGACCGGGACACAGAACATGGGGACCTATCGCGCCGGGCTTAAGGCGTCCGACCGCCTGGCGATCAGAATGGTGTCGCGCCCGGGCGGCGCCGAAGGCCATCTCCATTGGGAGTTGTATAAGAAACGCGGCGAAAAGATGCCCTGTGCCATCGTCGTTGGTTGTCCGCCGCCGGTTGCCTATATGGGGCCGCAGAAACTCCCCATCGGGGTCGAGGAGATGGCGGTCGCCGGCGGCGTCGCCGGAGAGCCGATCCGCCAGGTCAAATGCAAGACCATCGATATTATGGTGCCGGCGGAATCGGAGATCGTCATCGAGGGCTGGATCGACACCGAATATCTCGAGCCGGAGGCCCCGTTCGCCGAAAGCCACGGCCACGTCGCGCTCGAGGATTACAACACGGCAATGGACGTCACCGCCATCACCCACCGCACCGACGCCGTGTTCACATCGATCATCTCCCAGCTGACGCCTTCTGAATCCAGCGTGATCAAGCGTGTCGCCTATGAACCGCTTTACCTCGCGCATCTGCGGGACAATCTCGGTATCGGGGGTGTGAAGAAGGTCTATCTCCACGAGCCGCTGACCAATTTGCGGCGCATTCTGTTCATCCAGTTGGAACGCGGGGTGCCGACGACCGAGGTCTGGCGCGCGCTTTACGGGGCGTCATCGCTCGCCGCCGCGATTGGCAAATACGTCATCGCGGTCAATGACGATATCGATCCCGAAAATGGTGACGCCATCTTCTGGGCCCTGGCCTATCGCGCCAACCCGGTGCTCGATATGCAGATCCTGAAGCACCGCCTGCCCTACGGGCCGAAGGACAAACGCCCGGGTGGCGAAACCGATTCGACCCTGTTGATCGACGCCACCCTGAAATCCGACATGCCGCCGATCGCCTTGCCCAAGCGCGAATATATGGAGCATGCGGCCAAGCGGTGGGAACAGCTCGACCTGCCGCCGTTGAAGCCGGAAGCTCCTTGGCACGGCTATTCCCTGGGCGACTGGACCGACGCCTGGGACGAAATGGCGAAGCGCGCGGCCGACGGCAATTATCTCGAAAATGGCCGGCGTAGCGCCCAGCTGCGGCGAAGCGATGTGTCCCCGAACACCTCGATCCGCGACGCCCCCGGCAATCCCTACGATAAGGACGTGATGGGGTGAGTGCCGCCGCGCCCCCCGCGAACGGGATCGGGGCCCGGGTTCCGCGCACGGAGGATTATCGTCTGGTGACCGGCAACGGCCGGTTCAGCGACGATATCAGCCGGTCCGATCAGCTATATGCCGTCATGGTGCGCTCACCGCATGCCCACGCCGAGCTCATCGCCATCGACGCCGAAGATGCCCGCGCCATGGCCGGCGTGCACGCCGTCCTCACCGGGGCGGATTGGCGTGATGAGGGGCTTAATGCCATGCCCGCCTGGGGAAATCCCAAGGATGTCGAGCTCAGAAACCGGGACGGGTCCGATATTTTCCATACCCCGCTGTACCCGGTGGTTGTCGACCGCATTCGCCGCGCCGGTGAGATTGTCGCGGTCTGCGTGGCGGAGACCGCCGCCCAGGCCCGCGACGCCGCCGAGTGCGTGGGTATCGACTGCAAGCTGTTGGATGCGGTGGTTGGCGCGGTGGCGGCGCTGGCGGATGACGCGCCGGTTTTGTGGGCCGAGGTGCCGGGCAATCTCAGCGTCGATGACGAAAAAGGCAGCCAAGAGCTGTGTGACGGGATATTCGCCAAGGCCGACCACATCGTTCGCCTGGAGACCTTTAACCAGAGGGTTACCGGTGTGCCGATGGAACCGCGCGCCGCCCTTGCCGAGTTCGATCCCGCGACCGAAAGCTATGTGCTGGAAACCGGCGGACAGGGGGTCATCCGCTTTCAGAACGAACTGGCGGCCACATTCGGCATCGGCAAAGATAAAATTCGCGTCGTATCACGGGATGTGGGCGGTGGCTACGGCACCCGCAATCATACCTATGCTGAATTCGCCCTGGTGCTGTGGGCGGCAAGGCGCACCGCGCGCCCGGTCAAATGGCTCTGCGAGCGCACGGAGGCTTTTCTCAGCGACTATGCGGGGCGCGATCTGGTCACCCAAGCCGAGCTCGCGCTGGACCGGGACGGCAAGTTTCTGGCATTGCGGACCGACAACATCGCCAATATCGGGACCCATACGGTGTCCTATGTTCCCCTGGCGCGCGGCCCGACGGTCTATAACGGGGTCTATGACATCGCCTGCGGTCATGCGATCTCCAAGGCGGTTCTGACCAACACCACGGCAACCGCATCCTATCGCGGCGCCGGCCGGCCGGAATCGATGTTTGTCATTGAGCGCCTGATCGATAAGGCGGCGCGCCAGACCGGTATCGATCGAATTGAGCTGCGCCGGCGCAACATGATCAGCCTAGCTGCCATTCCTTATACCAACGCGTTCGGCGTCACCTATGACAGCGGCGACTTCGCCACCAGCATGGACCGGGCCATGGCGCTGGTGGATTGGGACGGGTTTCCGGCCCGTCAACTCAGCGCGCGCGAAGAGGGCCGGCTGGTGGGGATTGGTCTGGCGAATTACATCGAAACCGCCACCGGCTATCCCCAGGAGCGCGCCGAGATGGAAATCCTGCCTTCCGGGCGGGTGGTTCTGGTGATCGGCACCCAGTCCTCGGGACAGGGCCATGAAACCTCCTACGCCCAGGTGGTATCCGAATGGCTGGGGGTTCGGTTTGACGCCGTGGAACTACGCACCGGCGATACGGATTTCGTATCGGCGGGGTCCGGGTCCCATTCCTCCCGGTCGATGCGTTTGGCGGGCCACCTGTTTCGCCAGACCGTGGACCAGATCATCGCCCGAGGCCGCAACATCGCCGCCTTCGTCCTGGACGCGCCCGCGAGCGACATATCATTCGCCGATGGCCGCTTTGAGGCCCAGGGATCCGGCCGGGGGTTGGATTTGTTCGAGGCCGCCGAAGCCGCGGTCAGCGGAAAATTGCCCGATGACAATCTGGGCCCACTCAGGGCGGTGACGGAAATTTCCACAAGCCTTGCGACCTATCCCAACGGCTGTCACGCCTGCGAGGTCGAAATCGATCCCGAGACCGGCGCTGTCACCATCCAGCGTTATGTCGGCGTCGATGATGTCGGCACGGTGATAAATCCGATGATCGTCGATGGCCAGACCCAGGGCGGCATCGTCCAAGGGGTTGGTCAGGCCTTGACCGAGGACTGCGTCTATGACCGTGCCAGCGCCCAGTTGTTGACGGGCTCGCTGATGGATTACGGCCTGCCGCGTGCCGATGATGTTCCGTTCTTTGTGCTCGAGCACAACGTTGTGCCCGCGCCCAGTACGTTTCTTGGGGTCAAGGGCGGCGGTGAGGGGGGTACCACCGCCGCGCCGCCGGCCATCATCAACGCGATTGTCGACGCGCTTTCCAGTCTCCAAGTGAGCCATATCGACATGCCGGCGACGCCGCAGAAAATATGGCGGTTGATCTCCCAGGCCAAGCAAAGCCATTTGGGCCAAACATTGAAATAAGACGACTTGACGGGGACAAGCCAAGCCGCCGCGATTGGCTGATGGGCCGAAACCAGGTTTTTGCCGCCTGCCTTGCCCATAACTGTAATAATATCAATATATTACCCAAGTCATAGTATTGCTAAATCTGCATTCTTGCCTTCGTCGGCGACATATCATAAGGTCCGAGAATCTCTAAGCTTTTATTACTCTAAGTAACAACCAGCTGGCGAGCCAAAAGGCAAAATCGACTTTGGCCGCCCGGCTATGACAACAGGGAGTTTGCTATGTTTCGAACACTAACGGCTGTAATGGCCTCGGCACTGGTCATCTTGCTGGCCCAGATGCCGTCTTCCGCCAAGGCGGACAAGACCGCGGATTTCTACAGTGGCAAGACCGTCAGTATCTATATCGGTTATGGCTTCGGCGGCACCTACGGGAAGTACTCCCGGACCATGGCCGAGCATCTGACCAAGCACATTCCCGGCAACCCGAAAGTCATCGTCAAGTCGATGCCGGGCGCCGGTGGAATCAAGATG
>CBDUSV010000077.1:0-10331 GCA_965369885.1 uncultured bacterium | reverse complement strand
TCGATCCATTCCCGGGTAGCGCCTACCGCGGATGATTATAGGCGGTTTTGCGGTTGGGGTGAACCATTCTCGGCTTGGTCAGGTTCATCAAATATGGCTCGATTTCAGCTTTCAATGATGAATATAAGACATTGAAAATACGATATAAGTTCTGAACATGTCCGGAGCCCCCGCCTTCGGCAAGGGCTGCCTCTTAATCAAAGCCGGCAACCCTGTTAACCTGGGCACCCCACATCGGCGGGCACGGACACACCGATAACAAACCAGGGAGAATGTTGATGTCACAACCGGTCGGCCTGGTGGGTGTCGGCAAGATGGGGAGCGCCCTACTCGCGCGCCTTGATCTTTCAGGCAACAGGGTAAAGGCCTTCGATATCGCCGAGACAGCCATGGATGCCGCCCGCGGTGGCGGCGCCGAGGCGGTGGCCAATGCCGCCGAAGCGGCGCGGGACGCACCTTACGTCCATGTCTTCGTCCGCAGCGACGACGAGGTCATCGACGCCACCCTGGGCGTCAAGGGTGTTCTCAAGGGCGCTGCGGCGGGGACAATTGTGTTGCTGCACAGCACCATCCTGCCGGAGACAACGCACCACGTCGCCGAGGCGGCGGCCAAGCAGGACGTGAAGGTGCTGGATGCGGCGGTCACGTCGGTTCCCCGCCGGTTGCGGGCGGGCGAGGCCAGGTTTCTGGTCGGCGGACCGGAGGATGTGGTCGCCGTGGCGCGGCCTCACTTGGAGTCCCTGGGCGAGGCCGTCCATCACTTCGGCCCGCTGGGCGCAGGCAACATCGCCAAGCTGGCAAAGAACCTGACCAATGCGGTCGAGCGCGTGATGCTGGCTGAGACCCTGGCGATCGTCGAGGCCGGAGGATTAGACGTGGAACAATTCCTTGAGATGGCGCGCTCGGTGGATAGCGGATCCCTGATCAGCCATTGGGAGAAAAACTTCATTGTCGAGGATGGCCACGCGATCCACCGGCCCGCCCGCGGCCTGTTCAACAAAGATGTCCCGCACGTGGCGAAAGTGGCGGCATCCTTGCACCTGGATACGCCAGTCACCCGAGGCACCGCCGAGACCGCGGCCAGGTGGGTCAAGGCCTGGGCCGAGGAAGCGGAAACTAAGGCTAAGGAAACCGCGGCCGAGTGACGCCGGGACGCGCGGCCCTTAACGAAGCCGGCCCAGCCTGTTAACCTGTTGCCATCCCGCATTGGCGGGAAAGAAACCATAGCGATAACGAATTGGGGAGAAGTTACATGGCAAATCCGGTCGGTCTGGTTGGCGTCGGCGCCATGGGACAGGCGCTGCTTCATCGCCACCAGGAAGCAGGCATTTCGGTCAAGGCCTATGACATCGACGAGGACGCAATGGATGCCGCGCGGGCGGGCGGCGCCGAGACGGTTGCCTCCGCCGCCGAGGCGGCGCGGGATGTCGAACTGGTTCACGTCTTCGTCCGCACCGACGATGAGGTCATCGATGCCACCTTGGGCGCCGGTGGCGTGCTCGAAGGTGCTGCCAAGGGCTGCATATTGTTGCTGCACAGCACGGTGCTGCCGGAAACCACGCGCCGAGTCGGCGAAGCGGCAGCCAAGCAGGATGTGAAGGCGGTGGATGCGCCGGTCACGGCGGTTCCCCGCCGCGTCCATGCCGGCGAAGCCGAATTCCTGGTCGGAGGACCGGACGATGTGGTGGCCAAGGTGCGCCCCCATTTGCTATCCCTGGGCAAGGCCGTGCATCATTTCGGCCCGCTGGGCACCGGCAATGTCGCCAAGCTGGCGAAGAACCTCTCCAACGCGGTCGAACGCGTGATGCTGTCGGAGATACTTGAGATCGTCGAGGCCGGGGGAGTGGACCCGCAGCAATTCCTGGCGATGGCAAAAGGGGTGGACGCCGGATCCCTGATCGGAAATTGGGAGAAAGCCTTTAACGTCGAGGATGGCCATGTGGTCCCCAGGCCGGCATCGAACCTGCTCAACAAGGACTGTCACCTTGCCGCGGATTTGGCGGATGCGCTGGGACTTGAGGCGCCGCTCACCCACGGCACATCGGCGACGGCGGCCAAGTGGGTCAAGGGCTGGGAAGAGGCCAAATAGGCATCACGGGGCGCCTGGGCCGAATTATGACGGTCAATTCCGGGTGAACTTGTCCCGGACGTCGGACGCCGGCGGCGTGTCCAGAAGGCTCGCGATCACGATTGCGGCGCTGGCGAGGATAAAACCCGGGAGCAACTCATAGATCTCGAAGATGCCACCCTTGATCGGCGCCCAGATCACCACCGTCAGCGCGCCGGTGACCATGCCGGCCATGGCGCCCTTCCCCGTCATTCGCGGCCAGAACAACGAAAAGATGATGATGGGGCCGAAACTCGCGCCGAAGCCGGCCCAGGCATAGCCGACCAGGCTCAGCACCCGGCTTTCCGGATCCATGGCAAGCGTGACGGCGATCAGGGCAATCGCGATCACGCTGGAGCGGCCAATCCACATCAGCTCACGCTGGCTCGCCCGCTTACGGAAAAAGGCGCGGTAAAGGTCTTCGGTCAGGGCGCTGGAAGACACCAATAGCTGGGAGTCCACCGTACTCATGATCGCCGCCAGAATCGCGGTGAGCAGGAACCCCGCGACCCAGGGGTTGAACAGCGCCTGAGTGAGGGCAATGAAGGCGGTCTCAGGATTTTTGAGCGGCGTGCCTGCAAAATAAGCGATAGCGACGAAGCCGGTGAAAATGGCGCCAAAAAGCGAGATTACCATCCATCCCATACCGATGAGCCGCGCCGCCGGCACGTCGGCGGCGGAACGCATGGCCATGAACCGGGCGAGAATATGGGGCTGGCCGAAATAACCCAATCCCCAAGCCATCAACGAGATGATCCCAATTCCGGTCATGTTGGCGAAAACATCGAGATATTTCGGATCGGCGGTGCCGATGCGCCCGACCGTCTCCTGCCATCCACCAAGCCCATCCATGGCGATGACCGGGGTGACGATAAGGGCCACGAACATGACGATGGCCTGAACGAAGTCGGTCCAACTGACGGCCAAAAACCCACCAAGGAAGGTATAGCAAACGATCACCAGGGTGCCCGTCCACAACGCCGTCTGGTAACTCAGGCCAAAGGATTTTTCGAACAGGATGGCGCCACCGACCAGGCCGGCCGCGGTATAAACGGTGAAAAAGAACAGGATAAGGATGGCGGACAACACCCTGAGCATCCGGGTGCCATCGCCAAACCGGTTCTCGAAATAGTCCGGCAGTGTCAGGGCATCTCCTGCACGTTCGGTGTCGCGGCGAAGAGGGCCGGCGACGAATTGCCAATTCAGATAGGCGCAGATCACCAATCCGGCGGCGAGCCAAAGCTGGTTGAGGCCCGCGGTATAGACCGCGCCGGGCAGCCCCAGCAACAGCCAGCCACTCATGTCCGACGCACCCGCGCTCAACGCCGCGACGCCGCTGCCGAGCCGGCGCCCGCCGAGGATGTAGTCCGCGAGATTGGCGGTGGAACGATAGGCGATGAAGCCGAGGCCCAGCATGCCAACCAGGTAGATAATGAAGGTGGCGAGGACCGGGACGCTCATGGGCGAATGTTAATCCAATCCAGGTTCAAGGGGTATGGCAACCACCAATCAATGTCAAAGAGCCGGCATCAGGCCCTTGGCCGTCAGGAACCCGATGACCACGGCATCGAATGCAGCGGGGTCTTCCACGGGGCAGGCATGGCCCGCGCCATCAATAATCTTATGGGTCGCGTCCGGGATCAGCCGGGCGGTTTCCCGGGCGGATGGGATCGAATGGTCGAATTCGCCACTGACAACCAGGAACGGCACTTCGATCTCGGGCAGTAGATCCCGCATATCGAGAAACCCCGTCGCCTTGAAGACATTGGCGATGGCCGTCCCGTCCAGCCACGGGGCGCGTTCCATGAACATCTCCACCACATGCTTGCCAATGGCGGTCTTGAGATAGGATTCGCTCAGGGTGTTCTCCATTTGCCATCGATAGGTTTCCAGCAACGGGCCATCTATGTAGCGCTGGATGCGTTGATTCCGCCGTTTATCGCTATCGCTGTCACCTCCCGAGCCGGCGGAGGCCTGGGCATTGCCTCCAACCAACACCACCGCCTTGAAAAGATCGGGCCGGTCATGGCCCAGGCGGATGCCGAGGCGTGAGCCGACACTGGCTCCCATGAGGATCGCCTCCGAAACCCCTTCTTCCTGACACACTTTGATAATATCGCCGGTCATTTGCTCGAACGTGAAGGCCTCACGGACCTTATCGGAGCGTCCGAAACAGCGCATATCGATGGCAATGACACGGAACCAGGTCGCGAAATGGGCGATCTGGTAAAGCCACATATCATGGTCGTAAGGCGTGGCGTGGACCAAAACCATGGGATAGCCGTCACCAGCGATGGTGTAATGGATGCGAACTCCGTCATGGGTGGCATAAGGCATGTGTCGTGTCCCCGTTGGCGGTTTTGAACAGGTTTTTCCGTATCGGCAGTGTGAACGGGCCGGACCCAGGGGTCCAGTTGTTAAGCCAGGGGTCTAATCGGCGGCACGAATCTGGTTCAGTGATCCTCTGTTTTCCTATAGTTTAAGGGTCTGCTTAGAGCACAAAACAACGATCCAACTGGGAGATGACATGCCCCACGACGAACCCAGCCAGAATCGATGGCAAGAGATCACCGACAACACCAAGAAGGCCGGGCTCGGCACCTTCAAGCGCCCGCCCATGCCTTACGACAATTTCATGGACTCCCAGGAAATCCCGATCTACCGCGATTTCGGAATTCGCAAGGTCCAGGACCTTGAGCTCAAGCCCTGGGAGCGCATGGGCGGCGCTGGCGCCTTCATCCAGCTTTTCGGCACCGAGGGGCTGTGGGGCTGCTATGTGGTCGAGGTGCCCGGCGCGGGCGCGCTTCATGTGGAACGCCACATCTACGAGGAACAGTACCTGGTGGTCGAGGGACGCGGCACCACCGAGGTGTGGCAAGAAGGCGGCGAAAAGCAGGTCTTCGAATGGCAGAAGGGCTCGTTGTTCGCGATCCCGCTCAATGCCTATCACCGCATCGTCAACTCTGCCTCCACCCCGGCGCTGCTGCTGGCCGGAACCTCGGCGCCCAATGTGATGAACCTGTTCGACAGCCCAAGTTTCATCTTCAATAGCGGCCACATCTTCTCGGACCGTTACGACGGCAGCGCGGATTTTTTCAAGCCCAACGACGAATACGCGCCGGACCCGGTCCGCGGCCTCACCATGCGCCGGACCAATCTGCTGCCCGATATCATGGAGTGCGAGCTGCCCCTGGACAACCGGCGTTCGCCGGGATACCGGCGCATCGAACCGCACATGGTGTCGAACCGCTTCTATTTATGGATCGGCCAGCACGAGACCGGGCGCTATTCCAAGGGCCACAAACATGGCTCGGCGGCGGTGCTGATCTGCATCAAGGGCAGTGGCTACACCTATACCTGGCCGTCGGAGCTTGGCCCCCAGCCATGGAAGGATGGCAAAGCCGACGGGGTGGTCCGGGTCGATTACGAGCCGGTCGGCATGGTCTCCGCCGCGCCCATGAGCGGCGACTGGTTCCATCAGCATTTCGGCATCAGCAAGGAGCCGCTACGCCTCACCGCCTGGTTCGGGCCCAACAACGCCCGGGGCCGCAAGGCGGGTCTTCCCGGCGGAGAGGAGAAGGACCTCGGCGCCATCGACCTGCGCGACGGCGGCAATGCCATTCCCTATGACGAGGAAGACCCGGGCATCCGCCAGGAATACGAAGCGACCTTGGCCAAGAACCAGGCCAAGTCACGGATGGAAGAAGAGCTCTACCAGACCCCGACCGGCGAGGGCGGTTGGGCCACCAGCGAGTTCGCCGGAAAGTCTTCCTGAGCGTTGGGCTGGTGGTGGGCACCACCCTCCACCCGGCCCGCCCTATATGAGACTCACACCGCCGGTCCGATGGACTGGGGGGTCTGGATGACGCCGGTCAGTTTCTCGGGCGCCAGCGCCATGATCTCGCCTTCATCGAAAATATCGCCCATTTCCGACTGCACGCCGTTCTTGGCGATCGCCTCCAGCCACTTGCGGTGGACCCGGGGATCCTGATCCAAATATTCAATCTGGCGGCCGCCCTGCTGGACCGAGACAGAGCCGCCGCCTTCGGCGCTCTTCTTCCGGAGCGAGATGAAGGGATAGCGCCGACTGCCCAGGCTACAGGCGAGATAGCGCGCGGGCTCGGCGCAGGTGTTGAAGTGCTGGTGGAACATCCAGAACGGCGGCGTGTACATGACCCCGTGGCGCCAGGGGATCTCCTTGAACTCAGACTCACCCTCGAACCACAGCAGCGAATAGCCTTCACCGGTCACCGCATGGACATGGGTGCCGGCGGCATGGCGATGAGCTTTCTTATAGCGGCCCATGGGGATTTCCGACGAATGGGCGTGCATGGTGCCATCGGCGAGAACGAAGGAGATGTTAAGAGAGCCCTTGCCCCTGGCGTCCATCTCATAGAGCTTGAAGCTGGTGAGGTCGTGGATGAAGTTGGTTTCCCACAAATTGAGGGGCGCGACATTGGCGCCACGGTCCACCGGAATATGATCCCCGTCGCCATCGAAATGCTTATTCTCGCCAAAGCGTTCGGGAAACTTGCAGGGATTGTCGAAGACGAAATCAATGTTGTGATAGAGGTTGAGGGTTAGCGGCGCATCGTTGGTGCATGACAGCCGGGCCGGTTCCTGCCCGGAGCCGTTGAAGATCTGATACTCGCAATTGAGCGGGATCGCAAAAACCGCCTTGGGACCCCATTCAAAGGTCCGCGCATCACCTTCAGCCGTCCACACCGTGGTTGAGCCGTGTCCCGAGAGCACGAAAAAAAAGGCCTCATACAAATGCTTGACCGGCCGCGTCTTGCCACCGCGGGCAACCTCAAGCACGTAATTCGCCATGAAGTCGCCACGTCCGTGGGTATGGGCAAAACAGCCATTTGCCTCATAGCGGTCCCAGGGTCCGGTCTCGAGCGCAAGCAGGTCGTGACCGAAATCGAGATGGATGGGGATGCCTTCTCCTTCGGCCCAGTTCAAATAGGGGTCGACCAGGAACTTATCACTGAGGTCGATTGTGGGATCTGGCTCGTTGCCGGTGGACATGGTATCTCCTCAAAATCAATGATATGTACTGAAGGCTCATGGCCGCATCTTTCGGCCACGAATGGGTATATGCGCTTATACAGCAACATTCTTTTCGCGTAAAATTGGCAACGCCAGAAGCTTTCCCTATGATTCAATCCCCCGCCGTGCTGCTGGCCGCACAATAGGCTTTCATTGATGGATTCGCTGTTTCTGGGCATGCCGGATGTTAGCGTCTGGCTCTTTGCCGGGCTGGCCCTGGCGTCGTTCTGCACCACATTCCTTGGCATCGTCACCGGCACGGCGGGCGGCCTTCTGCTCCTTCTGATCCTGGCGGTGTTTTTCCCGCCGGTGGTGCTGATCCCGCTGCACACCTTGGTGCAGCTCGGAGCAGGCATAGGCCGCACTTCCCTCATGTGGGAATACGTCCTCAAGAAAACCTTACTGCCATTTTTCATTGGCTCCGCCATCGGGGCCTTAGCCGGCGCGCAGATTTTCGTGACCTTACCGACCGGGCTGATTCAGGGCATGATCGCCATCTTCGTCATATTCGCCATTTGGATACCCAGCATTGGGGAAATCGGCACGGAACGCAAACGTTTCGCATTGGTGGGATTCGGCGCCACGTTTCTAGGCATCTTCGTCAGCGCGACGGGGACACTGGTGGCCCCTTTCCTCGCCAGCGCCAGCCCGGACCGGCGAAATTATGTGGCCTCCTTTGCTGCGCTGATGTCCATTGTCCACATTTCGAAGGTCGTGGCTTTTGCCCTGCTCGGGGTTGCCGTAGGCACCTATGTGCCCCTGATCGTCGCCATGATTGCCACCGGCTTGCTGGCCAACGTGACCGGGCGCATGGTGCTCGACCGGATACCGGAAACAGCTTTCAGGACTGTTCTAAAGATACTCCTGACCCTGCTGGCGTTGCGTTTACTTTGGGTCGCGGCCAGCGAGGCCCTTACCCTTTGAGGCGCCGCCGGCTAGGACCTCGACGACCTCATCGAAGTCCCTGCCCAGGGTCAACTGCCCCTTCATCTGCTCACCCAAGGGGGTTCCTTCGACAAACCGGCAGAATGCGGCCATGCCTTCATAGATTTGCGGCGTGAGCCCGGTCGACGCCACCGTGGCGGCGATCTCGTCCATCTCCTCGGCCCAGCGGCTGGCATCGGGGCCCAGGTTCGGCGCCCGGTGCGCGGCCTTGCTCACGGTGGAATTACCTTCGAGCTCCTTGCGCAGATCGTCATCGATGCCCAAGACCCGGGCCGCCACGAAGGCCTGAACCGTCAGCAGCACCAATCCCTTGGAGACCGCGGCGGCACACATCTTGAGCCCCGAGGCCTGGCCGGGTATGGGGCCGACGTCGCGGATATCGAGCCCATAAGCCATGAGTGCCTGGAACTCGGCGACCCCCGGTCCCGAGGCATAGATGCGTGGCTGGGGCTTGCCTTCCAATGCCGCCCCGCCGCGGATGGCCGCATCGACACATTTAATACCGACGGCATCGAGGATGCCCGCCACCTCCGCCGCCGTGGTGGGTGAAATCGCGTTGCAATCGACAAACAGAGGGCTAGCCGATGTCGTCTTTATGGCCCGGGCGATGCGCTGGGCGAAGGCGACCGCGCGTCCCGGCGGCAGGATCGAAAGCACGATGTCCGCTTCACGCACCAGGGTCTCGTCGCTTGCGACATCAACCATGGCGGCCTTATCTGCCCGCGCCTTGGTTTCGGCGCTGCGCCCTTCCAGATTGGTGATGACCCGAAGTCCCTCGCGGACCAAATGGGCGCCAACCGCGTGGCCCATATTGCCTGGAGCCATGATGGCGATGGTATCTAAGGTCATGTGCTTCCTTCCCTCCGGCCCGTAAGATGGGCATGATGGCTTACAAATTCGGATTTTCTCCGGATAATAGCCTTCAATCCGGCAACGGCGCCAACAGCAATGGGGTGAGATGTGAACCAAAACCAAGCCGAACTTGCCGACAAAATGATGGTAAAGCAGGACGCCCGCATGGGCATCATCCTGTCATCGGGCAATCTGATGGTCGAGCCTTACCTGCGTGCCTTCGCGCCGGCCGGGCTCGGCGTTCACGTGACGAGGATGCGGATGGCGTCCGAGTGGAAAAGATCGCCGGCGGAACTGGCGGCGGATGTGATCGGCGCCGCGGAGCTTCTCGCCGACGCCAAGGTCGATGTCATCATCTACCAGGCCACCGGTGTCGCCATGGCCAACGGCCCCGAGGCTGAGGCCGAACTCATCGCCAGGATCACCGGGGCGACCGGGACCCCGGCGCTATCGGCGAGCCAAGCCATCGTTGAAGCCTTGCGCGCCCTAGGGGTTCGCAAAACCGTGGTGGTCAGCCCCTTCGATCAGTCCGCCAACAGCCGGGAACGCCCCTATCTGGAAGCCCAGGGCTTCCAGGTTGTCCATGAAGTCGGGCTGGGCATGAAGGCCGGCCCCGAATCCGCCACGGTGGCGCCGACTCGTTGGGTCGAAACCGTTACCGCCAATGCCCGCGATGACGCCGACGGCTATTTCCTGAGCGGATCCAACACCACCATGGCGGAGGCGGCCGCGGCGATCGAACACCAACTCGGCAAACCCGTGGTCACCAGTGTCCAAGCGACGCTGTGGGCCGGGGTGCGGCGGTTGGCTCCGAAACTGGGCCCTGTCACTTTTCCCGCCGAGCTCGGCCGATTGTTCGGGAGCCTCTGAAGCCCCAAAAGCCAGAACAGCGGTAACCTATTACGACTTGATAATGATTTTCCTTTTCATTAGTGTCCCCGTCATATTTCAAGTCACGATGGTGTTTGAACCTTTTCGAGAGAGTTTCACGACCTAATTGCAATCAGACATGGCCACATTGTTCTTCCTGCATTCATACCGTGGGGGCAAGCGAATGCGATCAAGTCCGAATTTACGGGTGAGACATTCTTCCTTCATAAAATTTGCTGTTGTTATTCCCCTTCTATTCCTTCCGGCGTGGGCCGTATCAAGCGGCAAGCTCGATCAACCCAGCAAGGTTCAGGCCGCCCAAAGTCAATTCGCCAATGAAATCCTTCATTCGGTCACCACGCTGACCAAGGGGGACTGGACCGAAGCCGCCCTTCGCGCCGCCGAAGCCACGGTTGATTACTGGTGGCCTGGCATTGGTGGCAAGGAGCCCGATTGGCTGTCCAGGACCGAATTTGAATTGGACTTGGGGGAAGACGACAAGCCC
>CBDUSV010000076.1:0-10368 GCA_965369885.1 uncultured bacterium | reverse complement strand
CCATGAATGAAATCGCGGACGGCGAGCATATCATCTCGCTTCATGCCGGCTATGAGACCGGCGGGGTTTACACCGACGGGTTCCTGGCGCGGCCGGCGGACGGCCAGATCGGGCCGGGGGTGGTTTTGCTGTCGGGCATGGGGGGGCTGACCTGGACCCAGCGCGAGATCACCCGGCTTTTCGCCCGGGCCGGCTTCATTGCGCTCTCGCCCGACTTCATGGGCGGCCAGACCCCGGCCAACCGCACCGCCGGACTCTTTGCCAAGAATTCCTTGGATGTGAAGGCGGCGGTCAATGTCATTGCCGGCGGCGCCGCCTTCCTGCGCAGCCTGCCTTGGGTCGAGACCACGGGCAAGGTCGGCATCATGGGGTTCTGCCTCGGCGGCGGGCTGGCGCTGTTGGCCGCCGGGCGCACCGACGTGTTCCAGGCCGGCGTCATCTACCACCAGAGCCTGTTCCCCGATATGCGCGAGCTCGAGGGCATCACCTGCAAGCTGCAATGCCACTACGGCACCGAAGACCACTCGACGCCCCGCAACGAGGTCGAGGCCTACATCCAGGCCCTGGACCGGCTTGGCAAAAGCTATGAGCTCCACTGGTATGAGGGCGAGGGCCACAGCTTCGCCCAGATCACCCCGGACGCCGACGTGCCCAAATCCCAGCGCGCGGCGGCGGATCTCTCCTACCAACGCAGCTTCGAGTTCCTCCACGCCGAGCTCGCCGGGTAAGTCGCGCGGCGCCTATAGGGGCTCGGCGGGGATTTGCCAGTCGGTCAGGGGTTCGCCGGCGACCAGGGCGTTCACTTCGCGCAGCCACAGACGGCGCAGTAAAATGATCCTCGCCTCGCTGGGCGCCAGATGTTCGGGGCCCCGGCCCTTGACCGGCCCCTGGCCGACCTGGGTGACATAGTCCTCGATGGTGAAGCTGGTATAGGCGCCCATGTCATCGGGCAGCTCTTCCAGGGTCATCTCGCCGGCGAGGATTTTTTCGGCCAGCTCCCAGCGGGTTTCGGCCTCGCCTTCTTGTTGCTCGGTACGGCTTTTGGCGTAGGCCTTGGCGTCTTCGCCTTCCAGGGGCGTTCGCGTCACGTCGAAGGCGGCATGGGAGCGGTCATCGATCGGCACGGTCCAGGCCGCCTTGGTGTCCCAGACGCCGCTGCCCTCGAAACCCTTGGCGCGGGTCGGCTGAAAAAACAGCCGCACATTGGGCATGAACCAGTGGGTCTCCTTGGCCTTGCCCAGGGAATTCTGCGCCGCCAGCTGTTCCCCCTTCACCATGCCTAAGGAACTCAGCACGTCGCCCGCCTCACCCTTCACCGTTCGTGAGCCCTTCCAGCCATAGGCGGTCTCGACCACCGCCTCGTCGCGGATGACCAGGACATCATTGCGACCCTTGCGCAGCGCCGTGGCGCGGTGGACCCAGGCGCGGTGTCCATGGTCGTTGTCGAACTTGTTCCAGAAGGTGCAGGGCAGCACTTCGGGCGGGTCGGCGATGATCACGCCGGGGCCGTCAAGGTCTGGATAGTGCCGGAATGGCGGCGGGGCGCCCTCGCCGAAATAGGCGAAGATCAGCCCGACATATTCCCGCGCCGGCCAGGACGCCATCTTGACCTTGGCGGAAAACGGCTTGTCTTCATTGGGCTGTTCGGTGCATTGCCCGGCGCAATCGAATTTCCAGCCATGGTAGCGGCAGCGCAGATCGTCGCCTTCGATCCAGCCCAGCGACAGCGGGGCGCCGCGGTGGGGACAATGGTAGGCGACGACATGGGGGGCGCCGTCATCTGCGCGGTAAATGGTGAATCTCTCGCCCAGAATCTCCAAGGGCTTGGCACGGCCCGGGGCCAGATCCTTGGCCCGCATCACCGGCTGCCAGAACCGGCGCAGATAGCGCCCGGTCGGCGTGCCGGGGCCGACCGGCTCAAGATCGACCAGTCGCAGCGCCCCAGGCCCTGCCATGTGTTGCTCCCCGGATTTGGTGAACCCTACTTACATTTTATGGTGGTGGGCTCATTGCGTTTGCCCGGCTTGTAGGTGATGTCGCACACCATGCCGACCTTGAGCGCCTTTCGTTTGGCCTTTTTTCCGCCGACGGTGATCTTGGTGCGTGAGCCCGAGATTTTCGACTTGATGGCCTTTCCCGAACCGTCCTTATAGGTCACCCATCGCCCATCGGGGGTGCGAGACGCGATCTTGGTGCGCTTGACACTCACCGTCGGCGACTTTTTGGCCAGCACCGACTTCAACAGCGCGACGGTGGTTGGCGTCTGAGCGAAGGCGGCCTCGACCCGGCGCGCCACTTTTTCGCCAAACAGCGGCTCGATGGGGCGCTTGGCCTTCTTGGCCTCGGCGCGCAATTCGGAACTCTCAAGCGCCTTTCTGTAAGCGTCCCTCAGCACACCAAGCCGGCCTTTCTTGATCTTGGGCGGCCCCGCGGTGAAGCGGGCGAGCTCGGCCTGGGACGCGATCAAGGCGACAATCGCCTTGCCGTCCGGGGTGTTGACCGCATCCTTGGCTTGTTCCACCCCGGCCACCGGCTTGCCGCCGATCTGCAAGATATAGCGGCCCCTGCCGGCATCTACGAAACTTCGCACCGACGAACGCCCGCCCATCATGCCGACCAGCTCGCCGCGCATGATGGCGAGCTGCGAGCGCGTGCCGCCATAACCCGGGATCAGCTTGATATTGAGATTGAACGCCTTGGACAGCATGATGGCCTCGTTATAGGCCGAGGAGCCGATGCCGGAGGCCCCGAACTTGTGGGTCTCGCCGCCGCCCTGGAAATCGCGGATCGACTTGAACCTGAGATGGGCGCCGGTCGCCACCATGCGCGGATCGGCGGCCGCCTTGCCGATCCAGGAAAACTCCTTGAGATTGAAACGGATGCCCTTGCGCCCGATCAGTTGGGCATAGATCAGTCCGGTGTTGAAGGTGCCGATGGTCAGGCCATTGGGCTTGGCGGCAAAGATCAGATTGGCGCCGATGACATGGCCGGCGCCGGGCCGGTTCTTCACCACGAAGGTGGTTTTCGCCATGAACCGCTTCATATGCCGGGTCACCAGGCGGGCGTAGAAGTCATAACCCCCGCCCGGGGTGGTGGCGACGATATAGGTGATGGTCTTGCCCTTGAAATAATCGGCTGGGCCCGCGGCATTGGCGCCGCCGATGGAGATCGCAAGGCTCCCCGCCAACACCATGGCAACCAGGTAACGTGCGGATTTCATGACATCTCTCCCTCGATGGTTGATGAACGCCTCTGAGACGGGCGTTGTCGAGCCTGAGGGTAACAGAATGGCGGGTGAGTTCAACACCGGGCCGACGCGGCGGCCGGTTAGGGGTTTGTTAGCCATTGCCGAATTAGCATCCGGTCATCCTCAGACTTAGCAACGGTGGGCTCCGCGTCACCGCCTGGCGGATCACCGTATAGCGAGGCCCCCAGTAGCGAGGAAGGTTGCGATGCTCGACCAGCCGGCCCCCATGTCCTTGGATGATCTTTCGTCCTTCGGGATTGATGCCGAGCGCGGATTCCTCCCGGCCCAGGATCCTCTGCGTGAACTGCCGGCGCGCTTCGCCGGGTGGGAAGAGATCGCCCGTGACATGGGGAAGCTGATCGTCGCCGGTGGGTTGCGCCAGGCCGTCGATGACATGGCGCTGTTGCCCATCCCAGAGGACGGGGACGTACAAGCGCTGCGCCGTGCCATGATGGTGCTGTCCTATCTAGGACACGGCTATGTGTGGAGTGGCGGTGACGTCGCCGGGGGCATTCCCGAGGCCATAGCCGTTCCCTGGCACCAGGCCGCGGCGCGGCTCGGCCGGCCGCCGGTGCTGTCCTACGCGTCGTACGCCCTCGACAATTGGGGCCGTATCGACCCCAACGGGCCCATCGAAATTGAAAATCTGACCATCCTGCAGAACTTCCTCGGCGGCGCCGATGAGGATTGGTTCATCCTTATCCACGTCGATATCGAGGCGCGGGCGGCCCGGGCGGTCCAAGCGATCCCGGGGGCACTCGAGGCGGCGGCGCGTCGGGATGCGGATGGGCTCGAGGCCCGGCTCGAGGAAATCGAAGCCAGCCTGGCCGCCATGATCACGACCATGGGCCGGATGCCCGAATATTGCGATCCCTATGTCTATTTTCACCGTGTCCGGCCCTACATCCACGGCTGGAAAGACAATCCCGCGGTGCCCAACGGCGTGGTTTACCAGGGCGTCGAGGCCTATGGCGGCGCGGCGCAGAAGTTCCGTGGCGAGACCGGGGCGCAAAGCGGAATCATTCCGGCGATCGACGCCGCGCTCGGTGTTGCCCACCAACACGACGAGCTGCGTGTCTATTTGATGGAGATGCGCGAATACATGCCGCCCGGCCACCGCGCCTTCGTCGAGGAGATCGAACGCCACTCGGCGCTACGTTCGTTCGTCCTGGGCTCCGGCGGGTGCGGCAAGTCCCTCAAGTCGGTCTATGACGGGTGCTTGCGCCGCGTCGAGGAGTTCAGATCCATCCATCTTGAATTTGCCGCCCAATATATCTTCCGCCAGGCCGCCGAGAACCGCACCAACCCGAACAGCGTCGGCACCGGGGGCACCCCATTCATGCCCTATTTGAAGAAACACCGCGATGAAACCTGCGATGGGGTGTTGGCGACGGATGGTGAGGGGGAGACCTAGGGCCGCCGAACCACGATCCCGCAAGACGGCGCGGGCCATGGGGGGCGTGGCTTAATAGGGCGTGTAGGATTTTTCCTCGACGATGTCGGCGCCCAGAAGCTGGTTGATCTCGCGCTTGATGCGGGCGCGCTCGTCGTTGTTGTAATAGACCGCGCGGGCCAATTCGATGAAGTGGGGGCCGAACTCGCCGTCCCGCTCGCAGTCGCGGATTTCGTCCTCGATATCCCAAAGCTTGGCGTTGATGGCTTCCAGGTCGGCGTCAAGGGCGGCGATCTCCGGAGTGTCGGGGATTTTTTTGTCGCGCGCCGCCTCGAGACCTTCAAGTTCCAACCGGACATTGGCGAGCTTGGCCTCGTCGGTCATGTGTTCGAGCTTGATGCGCAGGATGGCCAGGCGGTCGACCACCTCGCCCGGCGAGATTTCGATGGTGATGGCTTTGGGGTTATCGGCCATGTCTATCAACTAACACATTCTGCAGTGCGCTGGAAATGGCGTCGAACACCCCGTCCCAGTCGCCGGCGCGGTGCTGGCGGAACATCCGCATGGTCGGATACCACGGCGTGGTCTCGCCCACCATGCCCCAGCGCCAGTCGGGAACCCGGGGCAGCGCCATCCAAACCTGGCATCCTACAGCACCCGCCAGGTGGGGCATGGCGGTGTCCGACGTGATGACCAGATCAAGATGGGTCATCACCGCCAGGCTGTCCATGAAGGCGCCATGGTCCTCGTCAAGCTCGGGCCCAAGGTCGATGATGCCGTTTTGGCCGCCGATCGCGGCCAGTTGCTCGGCCCCGAACTCCTTCTGCAGGCTGTAAAGCGTAACCCCTTCCAGCGCGCTCAAGGCGGCAAAATGCTTCAACGGCACCGAACGCTTGGCGTCGGCCTGATAAGACGGGTTGCCCTGCCAGCAGATGCCGATGCGGAAATTGCCGTCTCGCCCAAGCCGTTCGCCCCAATCGGACACCAGGGCCGCATCGGGGGTGAGATAGGGCACTTGGGCCGGGACCGTCCCAGGCAAGGTGTTGAAGATCAGGGGCAGGCTGAGAAGCGGGATTTGGATGTCGATGTCACCGATGGGCTCGCCACGGGGAATGATGCGGTCGACGCCGCCGCACCGGTTGAGGATGCGGGCCAGGGGCTTTGGCGCTTCGAACAGCACTGTTCCGCCCCGCTCTTTGGCAAGGGCGGCATAGCGGATGAATTGCAGGCTGTCGCCCAGGCCTTGCTCGGCATGGATCAACAGGGTCTTGCCTTCGAAAGGGCTGCCGTCCCAGGACGGGCGGTCGAATTGGCGGACGCCGATCTTGGGGATCTGGCGGCGCCATTCATATTCGCGCCAGCCTTCCTCGAATTGGCCGTCCAGCAGAAGCGCCAGGCCCAAATTCCAATGGATGTCGGCGCACTCCGGGTCGCCCAACAGCGCGTCGCGCAGGCTTGCCATCGCCTCGGCGAGGCGGCCGTCCTCCTTGAGGGCGATGCCGAGATTGGTCCGGGCCCGGACATGGCCGGGATTGAGGGCGAGCGCGCACCGCAGGCTTGCCACCGCGTCCGCGGCATCATCATTGGCGAGCAAGGCATTGCCCAGATTGTAGTGAAGCTCGGCATGATCACCGGCCAGGGCCACGGCCTTTTCGAAACATGGGATCGCTTGACCGGCCTGTCCCCAGTCCTTGTAGGTCAGCCCTAGATTCGACCAGCCTTCGGCGAATCCGGGCTCGATCTCGACGGCGCGGCGCTGGTGGGTCTCGGCGTCCTCGAACTTGCCCTTGGCCTTCAGCACATTGCCCAGCGCGGTGTGGCTGAGCGCCCGGCCGGGGTCGAGCTCCAAGGCCCGGGCGAAGTATCCCACCGCGTCATCGTCCCGGTCCTGGGCGCGCAGCACGACGCCCGCGCTGTGGTAGAAATTGGCCTCATTGGGGGCTTCTTCCAGGGCGCCTTCAAGCAATTCCAAGGCGTCTTCATTGTTGCCCTGGGCGTGGGCGATGAGGGCAAGGAGATGGAAGGCGTTGCCGCGGATGGCGGCATCATGGGGCCTCAGTTGCAGCACCTCGGTGTAGATCGCAACGGCCCGGGCAGGATCGCCGGCTTGGTGCGCGGCAAGCCCCTGGTCCAAGAGGGCCTGGCCGTCAAGCGGTGAGGTCTGGGCTTCGGTCATCTTCACACGTGCCTTGGGCTTGCCTTGGGTGTGTCCGGGGCTGGGATGCTAGGGGGGTGGGTTTACGATTCCCTTACCATTGGGGCGGTTTTGGGCCTTGGCGGGGGCTGAACCGGCCAGGACGGCGCCCCAGACGGCAAAAGACGGCAAAAAGTGTGACAGTTCAAGGCGGAACGGGTAATCTCGCCCTCCTGTCTGGATCGGGCGGTCCAGCCCGCCAAACTGGATCGGCGGGGCGGATGGCAATGCCGGGGGCGTTACAGCCGTGATGATGAAGCGAATTCACCAACCCTATTTGGCCCTGTGGGCGGGTCTGGCCGTGGCCGCCTTCCTGGTGTTGGCGGCGCCGGGATCGCCTTCTGCCCAGGATAAGGCTGCCGCCGCCAAAACGGAATCCACCACCACCACGCCGCTTTCGGATCTGGAAGGCCTCGCCGCCACCATCGAGGACGACAAGGCGCGGGCCAAATTCCTCCGTGATCTCCGCGCCGCCATCGCCCAGGGCAAGACGGGTGAGGCCAAGCCCAAGGACAAGGCAGGTGGCAAGTCTGGGGCCGCGGCGGGGTCGGGGGCCGACTGGATCTACCGCATTTCGTCCACCATGGCCAACGTCAGCGGCGGTCTGGTGGAGACGGTGGCGCTGCTGCGCCGGCTTCCGGAGCTCTCGGCCTGGGCACTGAACCAGATCACCGATCCCGGGGCCCGAAGCGCATGGATCGGCCTGATCACCACCCTGGGTCTGGTCCTGATCATCGGTCTCGGCGCCGAGTGGGGATGCGGCCGTCTAATCGTGGTGCCAAGGCGCCGGCTGGAGGAACGGCAAAGCGCGACCATGCTGATCCGCGCGGCCTGGCTTTCCCTCAGGACGCTGCTTGATCTCGTGCCGCTCGCCGCCTTTGTCGTCGCCGCCTATGGCACGCTCACATTTGCCACGCCTGCCGAGACCGCGCGGCTGGTGACCCTTGCCGTGATCAACGCCTATGTGCTGGCGCGGGCGATTCTGGCCGTATCCCGAATCCTGATCGCGCCCAAGGCGCCCAATCTGCGCCTGTTCCGGATCGAGGACGGTACCGCCCATTACTTGTTTATCTGGGTGCGGCGGCTCACCCATATCGCCGTCTATGGCTACTTTGCCGCCGAGGCGGCCCGGCTTCTCGGCCTGGCGGCTCCGGCCCATGACGCGGCGCTTAAGCTGATCGGTTTGGTCGTCGCCACCATGGTGGCGATCCTGGTTTTGCAGAACCGCCAGGCGGTGGCGGCGGTGATCCGCGGCTCCGGCGACACTGGCGCGCTGGGCGGTCTCCGCGCGCGTCTCGCCGATGTCTGGCATGTCCTGATCATCCTTTATGTCTGCGCGATCTTCGGGGTATGGGTTTTGGCGTTCGAGGGCGGGTTCGAATTCCTGTTGGTGGCAACCGGACTGACCCTGGTCATCCTGTTGGGCGCCAAACTGGCGATCTCCGGACTGATGGCCGCTGTCGACCGCGGCTTTAGCATCCGGCCCGAGATGAAGGCACAGTTCCCCGGTCTCGAGGCCCGGGCCAACCGCTATCTGCCGGTGCTGCGCCGGGTTTTGCGCGGCGTGGTCTATGTCGTTTCCGCCGTGTTCCTGCTCCAGGCCTGGGGCATGGAGTCCTTCGATTGGCTGACCTCGGACGCCGGATTGGCCCTGATGGGCAAGGTGCTGAACGTCGCCTTCATCCTGTTGATCGCCTTGGTGTTCTGGGAGGGCTTCAGCCTTTATATCGAGCGTGTCCTCGGCAAACTCGCGGATCAGGGGTCATCGCGGGCGCGGATGCGGACCCTGCTGCCGCTGGTCCGCAACGCGGTCCTGGTGGTGTTGGTGCTGTTTATCGGAATGATCGTGCTTTCGGAGATCGGTATCAATATCGGGCCGCTTTTGGCCGGCGCCGGCGTGATCGGGCTCGCCATCGGCTTCGGCGCCCAGAAGCTGGTCCAGGACATCATCACCGGGCTGTTCATCTTGGTCGAGGACACCATGGCGGTGGGTGAGGTGGTCAGGCTCGGCGACCATACCGGGGTGGTGGAATCGATGTCGCTCCGTTCGGTCCGGTTGCGCGACCTGTCGGGCAGCGTTCACACCCTGCCGTTCTCCGAGGTCGGCACCATCCTCAATCTGACCAAGGACTTTTCCTATTACCTGACGGAGGTCGGCATCGCCTACCGCGAGGATGTCGACCACGTTATCGACGTCCTTAAGGATCTCGGCGAAGACTTGCAGGCGGATGAGCGTTACGGCCCCTTGATCCTGGCGCCCCTGGAGGTGCTCGGCCTCGACAAGTTTGCCGATTCGGCGATCATCATCAAGGCGCGGATCAAGACCGAGCCCGCCAAGCAGTGGATGGTGGGGCGCGAATTCAACCGGCTCATGAAGATCCGCTTCGATGAGCTCGGCATCGAGATTCCGTATCCCCACATGACGCTCTATCTCGGCGAGGACAAGGCGGGCCAGGCGCCGCCCTTGCAGGTGCAAATGGCTGAAGGCGACCGGGCCGAGGCCGTGGCCAAGGCCGCCGCCGCCAAGCCCGCCCGCGCCAAGCGCGAAGATCGCACGGCCACCGACAGGACCGGCCAGCTTGCCGAAGGCGCCACCCTGGAAGGCGGAGACGGCGAATGACCGAAACCCCTCCGGGCCCCCCGGCCAAACCCCTGGCCGTGCGCCAGTTGAACCCGGTCAATTGGGTCGGGATGTGGACGCTTTATGTCAAGGAGGTCATGCGCTTCCTCTCGGTCTATATCCAGACCCTGGCGGCGCCGATCATCACCTCGTTGCTGTTCCTGGCGGTATTTTCCCTGGCGCTGGGCCGCGCCATGAAGATCGTCGGCGGGGTGCCGTTCATGGAATTCCTGGCGCCCGGGCTGATCATGATGGCGATCATCCAGAACGCCTTCGCCAACACCTCGTCATCCATCGTCAGCGCCAAGATGCAGGGCAATATCGTCGATATGCTGATGGCGCCGTTGACGCCGGGCGAACTGACGGCGGGCTATGCCTTGGGCGGCGTCACCCGCGGCCTGATGGTCGGCGTCACGGTGGCGGTGTCGCTCTATATGTTCGTGGATTTCAAGCTCCATAGCCTGTTCTTCGTCCTGTTTTATATGGCATCCGCGTCATTGATGATGTCGCTGCTGGGCTTGATCGGCGGTATCTGGGCCGAGAAACACGAAGAGATGTCGGCGATGACCAACTTCGTGATCACGCCGTTGTCGTTTCTGTCCGGCACCTTCTATTCGATCGACCGCCTGCCCGGCCTGTGGAACGACCTGGCCCGCCTCGACCCCTTCTTCTATATGATCGACGGCCTGCGCTATGGCTTCATCGGCCATCATGACGGATCGCTCACGGCGGGGATCATCATGATGATCGTGGGCAATGTGGCGCTATGGGCGATCACCCATGTGATGCTGGCCAGGGGCTACAGGCTCAAGACCTGAAGGCGATTGCTGTCATTGACAGCAGGGGGCCGCGCGCGGATAATCCGCGCGTTTTCCCGCCGGGGCCCGGTAACCGCCCCGTAGGAATCAGGAGAT
>CBDUSV010000075.1:0-10436 GCA_965369885.1 uncultured bacterium | reverse complement strand
CCCCCGGGCCGCGCTTGCTTGTTAATTAAGCAGCGAGTGCGACTCTATTGTCATTCGCACCTAAGGTTTGACCCGATAACGGTGGTATCATGCCGGGTGAAAATCATGCCTTTACCACGTACGTCGATCCTGTTTCGCCCCCATGAAAACTTAACCCCAAGGCTCAGGCCCTGGGCCCGATGATTCATGGTGGAGGCGCCGGGTACCGCCCCCGGGTCCGTAACGCTTATTCCACATGACGTTTATCGCCATAGTCGGTTGCCCGACGCCATGAATATAATCATTTTGGGGCATATTTGAAAGGGTTTCGGGCAAATGCCGGCTTGGCTGTGGTACGGGCCGGACGCGCCGATACGGTGGCCTGGAATCGGGCCGCGCAATTGGCTAAGGTGCGCCATTGATTGGACTTTTTCCAATTGACGGCCAATTGACGGCCAATTGACGCTGGGGGGGGGATTTGATCCCGATTTCCATAAAGGCGGTCTGGTCGATCCTGTGGGCGCTGTTGTGGCTCGGCGCATTCGGCCACGGCGCCATGGCTCAGTCCGAGGGCAAAGTGACATTCTCGGTTACAGCGGCCAGGTTGGCGATGGCGGCAAGCAATCCCCTTGCCACCGGCAAGCAGCCGAAGGCGGTGGTCAGTGTCACCCTGGCGGGCCTGCTTTACGATCCCCCCCGGGAAATCCGCCCGGCGGCGAAGGGCGCGATCGACCGCACTGGGATCAGTGGCGCCTTGGCCTCGGATTACGGCGCCAACCTGGCGGCGGATCTTGATTGGATGGCGGCGGGGTTCGTGGCCGGGGAACGCGGCGAACTGAAGACCTATTTCAACAGCGATCCCCAATTGCTGGAATTCAACCAGGACGCCACAGACCGCATCGAACAATTGTTCCTCACCGGCGAGGTCAGCCACGGGAAGTATCGCCTGGCGTTGGTCGTGCGTGATCATGGCGGACGTACCTTTCGCCGTATCTATGCGTTTTCACCGGAGACATCGGGGGCCCCATTAACCCCGGGAACAAAAGTGTGGTTGCGGACCAATGCGCTCGGGGCGGACCCTGTCTTCGACGTGGTGTTTTCGGCTTTTCTGTGGGGAAAGATCACCGCCGCCGGCAAATCGGTCCCGTGATCAGAGTTTTCCTTTGACCCTGCTGGCCGGCTCTATAAATTGCATCCCTGACCTCAAGGAATTGTTCGTGCCTCTTACCCCGGAACAGCTTGCCGATATCGAAGCCCTCCGCGCCCAGTCTGGGCAGACCCGGCGTCCGACCGTGGCCGCGCTCGAGGACATCCTGTATCAGCCCATCGACGTGCTCGATCACGGCTTCGTCCGGGTCGTCGATTATATGGGCGATGACGGCGCCATCGTGCAGGCGGCGCGGGTGTCCTACGGCAAGGGCACGCGCAAGACCAGCGAGGACCAGGGGCTGATCAACTACCTGATGCGCCACCGCCACACCACGCCGTTCGAAATGTGCGAGATCAAGTACCATATCAAGCTGCCGATCTTCATCGCCCGGCAGTGGATCCGCCACCGCACCGCCAACGTCAATGAATATTCGGCGCGCTATTCGATCCTCGACAAGGAGTTCTATATCCCGGCGCCCGAACAGTTGGGGGTGCAGTCGCGGTCGAACCAGCAGGGCCGTGGCGGGGCGCTGGAAGGCGCCGAAGCCCAGCGCGTCCTCGAAATCCTGCGCAACGACGCCGAACAGGCCTATGACGGCTACACCGAGATGCTGAACGCGGATGAGGCCGGCCAAACCCTCGACGAGGGCCGCAGCGGATTGGCGCGGGAACTGGCGCGGATGAACCTGACGCTGAATTACTATACCCAGTGGTACTGGAAGATCGACTTGCACAATTTGCTGCATTTCCTGTCACTGCGCGCCGACGACCACGCCCAATATGAGATCCGGGTCTATGCCGAGGCCATGCTGGAAACCGTCAAACGCTGGTTGCCGCTGACTTACGAAGCCTTCCTGCAATACCGCATGGGCGGCGTGGCGCTGTCGGCCAAGGGGCTCGACGTGGTGAAACGCCTGCTCGATGGCGAGAAGGTGGACCAAAAGGCAAGCGGCCTCAGCGCCCGGGAATGGCGCGAACTGATGGCGACGCTCGGCCGCGAGGGCTAGTCCCTTACAACCAGCAGGTCTTTACTGAATAACGATCTTGGGCGCCGCGCGGGCGCTTGAGTCCCGGGTCGCGGCGATGCGGTTCCACACCTTGTCGGCGATGTCGCGGAAGCATTTGCCATTTTCGCTTTCCGGATCGGACACCACGATCGGCCTGCCGCCGTCCGAGGTTTCACGGATGGCGATGTCGAGGGGGACCTCGCCGAGAAACTCGGTGCCCAGCCTCTCGGCCTCGGCGCGGGCGCCGCCATGGCTGAAGATCTCCGAACGTTCGCCGCAATGGGGGCAGGTGAAGTAGCTCATATTCTCGATGATGCCGAGCACCGGTACATCGACCTTGCGGAACATGTGGAGCCCCTTGCGGGCATCCAAGAGGGCGATATCCTGGGGGGTGGAGACGATCACGGCACCTGCCAACGGCACCTTTTGCGCCATGGTCAGCTGGGCGTCACCGGTCCCCGGCGGCATATCGACGACCAAGACGTCGAGTTCGCCCCATTCCACGTCCCTGAGCATCTGTTCCAACGCCCCCATGACCATGGGGCCGCGCCAGATCATCGGGGTTTCCTCGGCCACCAGGAACCCGATCGACATGCATTTGACGCCGAACTTCTCCATCGGGATCAAAATCTTGCCGTCGGGCGAGTTCGGCCGGCCGGTGATCCCCATCATGCGCGGCAGCGACGGCCCGTAGATATCGGCGTCCAACAGCCCGACGCGGTGGCCGGCGGCCTTGAGGCCAAGGGCAAGGTTGACGGCGATGGTGGATTTCCCGACTCCGCCCTTGCCCGACGCCACGGCGATGATGGCGCCGACACCGGGCACCAGCGCCCGTTCGGTGGCCTCGGGGGCGGCGCCGGGGGTCGGCCCGGCGCCGGCGGCTGGGCCCGGCTGGGCGGGATGGGACGGGCGTTCGGCGGTCAGCACCACGGTCGCCGAGGTCACGCCGTCGAGCTTCATCACCTCATCCTCGGCGGCCTGGCGCAGGGGCTCAAGCTCGGGGCCGCGCTCGGGCTCGACCTCGATGGCGAAGCCGATATTGCCGTCCTTGATGACGATTTCCGAGACCCGGCCCAGGCTGACGATATCGCTGCCGTGGCCGGAATCGATGACCCCCTTGAGGGCATCGAGAATTTGCTGTTCACTGATCATGGCGCTCCCGCGATCCTTAATTTGCCGCCCCGGATTGTCACCGTGCGTTGCGTATGGCCGCTAGCTGTCATATAAGGCAATAAGACGTAGTTTTAAAGCCAAAGCCACGGATCGGCCCCCTACCGGGGCCGGCATATATCGGCTGCAACCAGGGAGACCATATCGATGTCATGGAGCAATCAAGGCGGCGGAGGCCCCTGGGGTGGCGGCCGCGGTGGCGGCGGCGGTCAGGGTCAGCCCCCGGATCTCGACGAATTGCTACGCCGGGGCCAGGACGGCATAAAGCGGCTCATTCCCGGCGGCGCCGGCGGTGCCCGGGGGCTCGCCCTCATCGGCTTGATCGCTGTGGCGATTTGGCTGTCGAGCGGGTTTTACCGGGTCCAGCCCGACGAACAAGGCGTCGTGCTGCGCTTCGGCGAGGCGATCTACACCACCACGCCGGGCCTTCATTACCACTGGCCGACACCGATCGAGACGGTGGAAACCCCGAAAGTCACCCGGGTCAACCGGATCGATATCGGCTTTCGCTCGGTCGGCCGGCGCGGCGGTGACACATCGACCCGCGATATCACCGAGGAAAGCCTGATGCTGACCGGTGATGAGAATATCGTCGACATCCAGTTCACGGTGTTCTGGCTGATCAAGGACGCGAAAAAATACCTGTTCAACATCCGGGCGCCGGAACTCACCATCAAGATGGCGGCGGAAAGCGCCATGCGCGAGATCATCGGAAAAACCCCGATCCAGCCGATCCTGGCCGAGGGACGGCGCAAGGTCGAGCAGGACACGGGAAAATTGTTGCAAAGGGTCCTCGATGACTATGGCTCCGGCATCCAGATCACCCAACTGCAGTTGCAGAAGGTCGATCCGCCGTCCCAGGTGGTCGATTCCTTCCGCGACGTGCAGCGTGCCCGCGCCGATCTCGAGCGTCTGCGCAACGAGGCCGAGACCTACCGCAACGACATCATCCCCCGCGCCCGTGGCGCCGCGGCCAAGCTGGTCCAGGACGCCGAGGCCTACAAGCAGGAGGTGGTGGCCCGGTCCGAGGGTGACGCCAAGCGCTTCTTGGCGGTCTACAACGAATACAAACAGGCCAAGGAGGTCACGGTCCAGCGCATCTATCTCGAGACCATGGAGGAAGTCATGCGCCGCACCAACAAGATCATCATCGACTCGTCGGCCGGTAGGGGGCCGGGCGTGGTACCCTATCTGCCCCTGCCCGAAATCCAGAAACGAACCCAGGGAGGGGCAAGATGAACAACAAGATTCTAACCATCCTCGGCGTCCTAGGCATTGGCCTCGTCGTTCTCATCCTTAGCGCCGTGTTCACGGTGCATCAGACCGAACAGGCCCTGGTGCTGCAATTCGGTGAGGCCAAGCGGGTGATTCGGGAACCCGGCCTCAAATTCAAAACCCCCTTCGTCCAGAACGTGATCTTCTATGACCGCCGCGTGCTTGACCTCGATCCGCCGGCGGAAGAGGTGATCGCCTCCGACCAGAAGCGCTTGGTGGCGGATTCCTATGCCCGCTACCGCATTACCGATCCCTTGAAGTTCTTCCAGACCGTCGGCACCGAGGCCGGCCTCAGGATACGGCTTTCGCGGGTCATCAATGCCAGCCTCAGAAGCGTCATCGGCGGCGTCACCCTGGCGATGGTGTTGTCGGAGGAACGGGCCCAGATCATGACGGCGATCAAGGATCGGGTGAACGGCGAGGCCAGGCAGTTTGGCGTCGATGTCATCGATGTCCGTCTGCGCCGTACCGATCTTCCCGCCGCCAACTCGGAAGCGGTCTATGCCCGCATGAAGTCCGAACGTGATCGCGAAGCCCGCGAGTTCCGCGCCCAGGGTGCCGAAGTGGGCCAGCGTATCCGCTCCCGCGCCGACCGCGAACGCACGGTGATCCTGGCCGAGGGCCAAAAGCAGTCGCAGTTCCTGCGCGGCGACGGCGATGCGATATCGGTCAAGATCTATGCCGATGCGTTCGGCCAGGACCCGGAGTTTTTCGCCTTCTACCGGTCGATGGAGGCCTACCGGGTATCGCTTGGCAGCGACACCACCATGGTGTTGTCGCCGGACAGCGATTTCTTCCGCTTCTTCGGCAACCTCAAAGGGATACGGTCAAATCCGAAGAAGAAATAGCGCTTGCCATGGCTGGGCGCCGGCTGGGCCAAGGCGGCTGACCGGCGGCAATGAAGATATGTGGTCGTGACGGTGGAATTCGTCACCGCCTTGGCCTTGGTGCTGGTGATCGAGGGTGCGCTTTACGCCCTGTTCCCCGACCGCATGAAGCGGGCCATGGCCCTGCTGCTTGGGGTCCCCGACGGCAATTTGCGCACGGCCGGGCTTATCGCGGTTGTCCTTGGGGTCGGTATCGTGTGGCTGCTCAGGGGATGATGGCGCCGCCAAGATCAACCTATCGGTCGCTAGATTGGGCAATGGTACGATCAAATATCATGGCCAAAGTGCCATACTAAGACCATATTTGTTTCCTACTCCCCACCCAGCTTTGAACCGTCCCATCGATGAGATGCACCGGAGACTTCCTTTGGACAACAGACTGATAAAAAACATGATGGCCGGCCATGGCGCCGGCAACCGCCATTCCGCCGCCGCCATAGGGTCGCGGGCCATCGGTATGGTGTTGGCGCTGTTCGCGATTTTCGTCCTTGTTGTGCCCAATCCCGCGGTGTCGCAGTCGGCGCCGAACAGCTTCGCCGACCTCGCCGAGCGGCTGCTGCCCTCGGTGGTCAACATCTCGACCACCCAGGTGACCCGAGAGGGCAAAAAGCGCGGACCGGAAATACCCCAGTTCCCGCCGGGCTCTCCATTCGAGGAATTCTTCCGCGATTTCCTCGAGCGCAACCGCCCCGACGCCCCGCCCCGGCGGGTAACATCGCTTGGCTCGGGCTTCGTCATCGACAAGTCGGGCTATATCGTCACCAACAACCACGTCATCGAGGAGGCGGATGAAATCACCGTCATCCTGCAGGACGACACCAATCTCAAGGCCAAGATCATCGGCCGCGACGCCAAGACCGATCTGGCGTTGCTCAAGGTCGAATCCAAGAAACCGCTGATCGCATTGAAGTTCGGCGATTCCGACGTCGTCCGGGTCGGCGACTGGGTGGTTGCCATCGGCAATCCGTTCGGTCTTGGCGGCACCGTGACCGCGGGCATCATCTCGGCCCGCGCCCGGGACATCCGCTCGGGCCCCTATGACGACTATCTGCAGACCGACGCCTCCATCAACCGCGGCAATTCCGGCGGCCCGATGTTCAACCTCAAGGGCGAGGTCATCGGCGTCAACACCGCGATCTTCTCGCCGTCGGGTGGCAGCGTCGGCATCGGCTTCGCCATTCCCTCGGCCTTGGCCAAGAACGTGATCGACCAGCTGCGCAAGTATGGCCGGACGCGGCGTGGCTGGCTAGGGGTTCGCATTCAGTCGGTGACCGAGGAGATTGCCGAAAGCCTCAGCCTCGACAAGGCGGAAGGCGCCCTGGTGGCCGGCGTCTCGAAAGATGGGCCGGCGCAAAAGGCCGGCATCGAGGCCGGCGACGTGATCCTGCGCTTCGACGGCAAATCAGTCACCGCAATGCGCAAATTGCCGCGAATCGTCGCCGAGACACCGATCGACAAGGAAGTCGATGTCGAGATATGGCGCAAGGGCGCGAAAAAAATCGTCAAGGTCGCGATCGGGGAACTCAAGGAATCCGCCGAGAAGAAATCAAGCCCGCCGGAATCGGCCCAGAAGGACACCGTCAAGCTGCTGGGCTTGACGCTCTCGTCGCTCACGCCGAAGCTGCGGCAACGCTACAAGCTCAAGGAAAACATCAAGGGCGTGATCATCACCGCGGTCGAGGACCCCAGCCCGGCCAAGAAGAAGGGCCTGCGCGTCGGTGACGTTATCTTGGAGATCAGCCAGGACAAGGTCTCGGCCCCGGCCGAAGTCCAAGGCAAGGTGAAATCGGCCCGGGCGGCCAAACGCAAATCCGTATTGCTGTTGATCGAACGCCAGAACGACCAGCGTTTCGTGGTCTTGCCGATCGGCAAAAAGTAATATCCGGGTTTGCCCGTCCACGTCACAGGAACAGGCCTTGAGCCCCCAACCCCTTCTGCGCCCTTTCGTGGGTCTGCGTCCCGCCCCCCAATATGCCGCCGATGTCGCGGCGCCACCCTATGACGTGGTCTCGACCGAGGAAGCCCGCGCGCTCGCCCGGGACCGGCCGCTCAGTTTCCTGCACATTTCCAAGCCGGAGATCGACCTGCCTGAGGGCACGGATCCGTTCTCGCCGGCGGTCTATGCCAAGGGGGCGGAGAACCTGGCCCGCATGGTGGGCGACGGCGTGCTCAAGCGCGATGCCGCGCCCTGTTATTACGTCTACCGCCTGAAGATGGGCGCGCGGGTGCAGACCGGGATCGTTGGCGGCGGCTCGGTCGCGGCCTATAATAGCAACCGCATACGCCGCCACGAATTCACCCGTCCCGACAAGGAAGACGACCGTGTCCGCCAGATCGAGGCTACCGGGGCGGAGACCGGCCCGGTCTTCACGGTCCACCATGATGACCCGGCCCTCGCCGATGTGGTGGCGCGCACGGTGGCCGGTGCCCCGGCCTATGAGGTCGAGGTCGCCGGTGTCATCCATACCCTGTGGGTGGTCGACGGCGCGGACGACATCGCCGCCATTTCCGACGCCTTCGATGCCATGGACATGATTTATATCGCCGACGGTCATCACCGCTCTGCCGCCGCGTCGCGGGTCACCGCGGGCAGCAAAGCGGCGGATCCCAAGGCCGATGGCAACCGCCCTTATGATTATTTCCTGGTGGTGAGCTTCCCGGCCTCGGAAGTGCAGATCTACGACTACAACCGCGTGGTCAAGGATCTGAACGGGCTATCGGTGGAAAACTTCCTCGACAGGGTGGCGGCGGTGTTCGACGTGACCGCAGTGGATGCGCCGGCCAAGCCCGAGCGCGCCCATGAATTCGGCATGTTTCTCGCGGGCCAATGGTACCGCCTCGTGCTCAAGGACGGGCCGGGCCCGGAGACGCCACCGGTGGAGCGGCTCGACATCAGCCTGTTGCAGGAGCGCCTGTTGGGCCCGGTGCTCGCCATCGGCGATCCCCGTACCGACAAGCGCATAGACTTCGTCGGCGGCATTCGCGGCATGGAGGGGCTGGAGGCGCGCGTCAAAGGGGAATGGGCGGTGGCTTTCGCGCTCTATCCGACATCCATCGAAGACCTGATGGCGGTGGCCGATGCCGGTGAGGTGATGCCGCCGAAATCCACCTGGTTCGAACCCAAGCTGGCCGACGGGCTGGTTTCGCTGGTTCTCGATGAGTCCACACCCTAGACACGGGGGACGCCCCGCTTTCGCAACCATGACCGACGACAGCGCCACCACCGTGTTCGTCATCGCCGGGCCGACGGCGTCGGGCAAGTCGGAGGCAGCGCTGGTCCTCGCCGAGCGCCTTGGCGGCATCGTCATCAATGCCGACAGCATGCAGGTCTACCGTGATATTCCCATCCTCACCGATCAGCCCGGCCCTGAAGCCCAAGCCCGGGCGCCGCACCGGCTCTATGGCGTGCTCGACGGCGCCGATGCAAGTTCCGCCGGGCGCTGGCGTTCCATGGCCCTGGGCGAGATCGATATCGCTCTCAAGGCCGGCCAGACGCCCATCGTCGTCGGCGGCACCGGGCTTTACCTCAGGGCCTTGATCAAGGGCCTTGCCGCCATACCCGGGATCCCGGACGAGGTGCGCGCGCAGGCGCGTGCGCTGCATGGCCAACTCGGCGGAGAGGCGTTTCACCGCGAACTCGCGGCGCGGGATGCGGAGATGGCGGGCCGGCTCCAGCCCGGCGATTCCCAGCGCCTGATCCGGGCCTGGGAGGTGCTGGAAGCCACCGGCAAGTCCCTGGCATGGTGGCAGCGCCAACAGGGCAAGGCGACCCAAGCCCCCGCGCTGGCGGATATAGAATTCAAGACCATCCTGTTCCTGCCGCCACGGCCCGACATCTACCGGTCCTGCGACCGGCGCTTCCAACGCATGATCGAGCATGGCGCCATCGACGAGGCGGAGGCCTTAGGCAAGCGCGATCTCAACCCCGCCCTTCCGGTGATGAAGGCGCTGGGGGTCAAGGATCTGCTCGGCCATATCCGCGGTGAGATCAGCCTGGACGACGCCACGGCCCGGGCCCAAAGGCGGATTCGGAACTATGCCAAACGTCAGATGACATGGTTCAAGGGTCAGATGGTGGCGCAAATGACGTTCGATACGCAATATTTAGAAAGTTTTAACGAAAAAATCTTTTCATATGTTATAAAATAACCCTTGACCCGGTGGCGGCGACGGATTAGGTTCTGCCCCCGCTCCCCCATAAGGCACGGGTTCCACGCGTTCTCTGGGTGGAGCCGGTCCCGTCAAGACGGTGGGGACCAATTTCGAATGCGCCCGGTCCGGTCATGGCCGGGCGATTTGTTCCCCAAGCGGTGGGAATTCAGTGTTTAAGACCCAGGTTTCAAGACGAAGGACGAGTGAGATGGCAAGGAAGAAATTGACCGGTTCGGAGATCGTGCTCAAGGCGCTCAGGGACGAAGGAGTCGAGGTTATGTTCGGCTACCCCGGAGGCGCCGTCCTGCCGATCTATGACAGCCTGTTCCAGCAGAAGGCCATCCGTCACATACTGGTGCGCCAGGAAGGCGGCGCGGTCCATGCCGCCGAAGGCTATGCGCGATCGACCGGCAAGGTCGGCGTGGTGCTGGTCACGTCCGGCCCCGGCGCCACCAATGCCGTCACCGGGCTGACCGACGCCATGTTGGACAGCATTCCGCTGGTCTGTCTCACCGGCCAAGTGCCGACCCACCTGATCGGCAATGACGCCTTCCAGGAGGCCGACACCACCGGCATCACGCGGCCCTGCACCAAACACAATTACCTGGTCAAGGACATCGGCGATTTACGCCGGGTGATGCACGAGGCGTTCCATGTGGCGCGCAGTGGACGGCCGGGCCCGGTGGTGGTCGATCTGCCCAAGGATATCCAGCAGGCCGTGGCGGCCACGCTCCCGGGCAAGGCGGTGGCCCGCCACCAGAACTACCGGCCGCAAAAGAAGGCCGATCCCGAAGTGATCGAGCGCGCCCTGGATATG
>CBDUSV010000074.1:0-10461 GCA_965369885.1 uncultured bacterium | reverse complement strand
AGCGACAATTATCTTTGGCTTGCCCATGAGCCCGAGAGCGGCGCCTGTGCCGTGGTTGACCCGGCGGACGCGGCCCCGGTGAACGCCAAGTTGGAAGAGCTTGGCCTCAGCCTCACCCATATCCTCAACACCCACCATCACGGCGACCACACCGGCGGCAATCTTGAGCTCAAGGCGCGCTGGGGTGTCACCATTGTCGGGTCCGGCGCCGACCGCGACCGCATCCCCGGCATCGATGTGGAGGTTGGCGACGGCGACAGCTATCAGCTGGGATCGGAGACCGCCCAGGTGATGGACGTCACCGGCCACACCTTGGGCCATATCGCCTATTGGTTCGCCGGCTCGGACGCGCTGTTCTGCGGCGATACCTTGTTCGCCATGGGCTGTGGGCGGCTATCGGAAGGCACGGCGGAACAAATGGTGACGGCGCTCGGCCAGTTCGCCGCCCTCCCCGACACCGCCCGGGTCTATTGCGCCCACGAATACACCCAGACCAACGCGCGCTTCGCGCTGACCGTCGATCCCGACAATGCGGAGTTGCAGGCCCGGGCCAAGGACGTCGATGACAAGCGCGCCCGCGACATCGCCACCGTGCCGTCCACCATGGGCGAGGAGCGCGCCACCAATCCGTTCCTGCGCGCCCATCTCGAGCCCCTGAAGCTGGCGGTGGGGCTTTCCGGCGAGGACACGGTTTCGGTGTGGGCCGAGATCCGCAAGCGCAAGGACAAGTTCTAAACCAACTCAAAAAACAACGGGAGGCATCATGAGACTGTGGTATTCACCGACCTCGCCCTATGTGCGCAAGGTCATGGTCAGCGCCGCCGAAAAGGGGCTCTCCGATAGAATCGAGACCATCCCGGCACGGGCGCCGGAAAACGATATCGATGCCCGCAATCCCCTGAGCAAGGTCCCGACCCTGGAGACCGATGACGGCGACATCCTCTATGAATCCAAGATCATCTGCGAATATATCGACAGCCTGGCCGGCGGCGTCGAGCTCTACCCCGCCTCGGGCAAGGCGCGCTGGCAGGCGCTGATGCTCCAGGGCCTGGCCGACGGCATCGATGACGCCGCCATATTGATCCGCATGGAAGACCGCCGCGAGGACGCCGAGAAATCCGCCTGGTGGGTCGACCGTCAGGCGGCCAAGGTCGCCCGTGGCCTCGATGTTTTGGAACGCGAAGCCGCAAGCTTCGGCGACGACATCAATATCGGCCACATTGCCACCGCCTGCATGCTGGGCTTCGCCGAGCTTCACGGCCTCGCCGGCGACTGGCGCCCGGGCCACCCCAAACTGGCGGCTTGGTACGATGAATTCTGTAAGCGTCCGTCGATGACCGCGACCGATCCTAAGAACGCTTAAGCCCGGCGCTATTTTCAGCCGCGCTGTTTTCAGTCGCGGGTAACGGTGACGGCGATGCCCATGCCGCCGCCGATGCAAAGGGTCGCCAGGCCGCGGGAGGCGGCGCGCTTTTCCATCTCATGGACCAGGGTCACCAGAATCCGCGTGCCCGAGGCGCCGATCGGATGACCCAGCGCGATGGCGCCGCCATTGACATTGACCCGATCGACATCCCAGCCCAGTTCCTGGTTGACCGCCATGGCCTGGGCGGCGAACGCCTCGTTGGCCTCGATGAGATCAAGATCATCCACCCCCCAGCCGGCATTGGCCAGCGCCGCCTTGCTCGCCGGGATCGGGCCGGTGCCCATCAGGGCGGGATCGACCCCGGCCTGGGCCCATGAGTTGAGCCGCGCCAGGGGCTGGATACCGCGCGCTTTCGCCTCGTCGGCGGTCATCAGCACCACGGCGGCGGCGCCGTCATTGACGCCCGAGGCATTGCCCGGGGTGACCGAGCCGTCCTTGGCGAAGGCGGGCTTGAGCCCGGCCAGGGTCTCGACCGAGGTGCCGGGGCGGGGATGTTGGTCGCGCTCGAACACCCCGGCGCCATCGCCGAGTTCGACCGGGACGATCTCGTCGTCGAAACGGCCCGCGTTCATGGCCGCTTCGGCCTTGGCCTGGGACGCGGCGGCGAAGGCGTCCTGGCGGATGCGCGGGATGTCGAAGCGCTTCGCCACATTCTCCGCCGTGACCCCCATGTGATAGTCGCCGAAAGCGTCCCACAGGCCGTCCGCGATCATGGTGTCGATGAGCTCGGCATCCTTGATATCCTTAAGCTCGCGGCCGTCGCGCAGATGGGCGCAATGGGGCGCCCGGCTCATATTTTCCTGGCCGCCGGCGACGACGATGGCGGCGGACCCGGTCATGATCTCCAGCGCCCCCAGCACCACGGATTTGAGGCCCGAGCCGCAGACCTGGTTGACGCCGAAGGCCGGCACCGAGGCGGGCAGCCCCGCCGCCATGGCGGCCTGGCGCGCCGGGTTCTGGCCAAGACCCGCGGTCAGCACCTGGCCGAGGATGACCTCGTCCACGTCTCCGGCCTCAACGCCGGCGCGGCCCAGCACTTCGGTAATGACGATGGCGCCGAGATCGGCGGCGGGGATCTCGGCCAAGGCGCCGTTGAAGGCGCCGATCGGGGTGCGCGCGGCGGCGGCGATGACGATGTCGGTGATCGGGTGGCTGTCACTCATTGTCTGTCACTCATTGGTTGTTACTCATTGGCTATCCCTGGGGGGGTTAGGCGGCGTCCTTGATGGCATCGCCCAGGATCGAGATCAACTCGTCGATCTGGGCTTTGTCGATGATCAGCGGCGGCGAGAGCGCGACGATGTCCGCCGTGACCCGCACCAGGGCGCCCTTCTCCAGACATTTGAGAAACACATCATAGCCCCGGGCGCCGGGCTTGCCGGCAATGGGCTCGAGCTCGACCGCGGCGACCAGGCCGAGATTGCGGATGTCGATGACGTTCGCGGCGTCTTTCAGGCCATGGACCGCGTCTTCGAAGTGTTGCGCCAGGCCGGCGGCGCGGGCGAACAGATCCTCGTCTTGATAGATGTCGAGGGTGGCCAGAGCCGCAGCACATGCCAGGGGATGGCCGGAATAGGTGTAGCCGTGAAACAGCTCGATGGCGGTCTCGGGCCCGGTCATCAAGGCCTGGTGGATATCGTGGTGGGCAAGCACCGCGCCCATGGGAACGGCGCCGTTGGTCAGGCCCTTGGCGACGCACATCAGATCGGGGGTGACGCCGAAACGCTCCGCGGCAAAGGCGCTGCCGAGACGGCCGAAGCCGGTGATGACCTCGTCGAAGATGAGCACGATGCCGTGGGCATGGCAAATCTCGCGCAGGCGCTGCAAATAGCCCTTGGGCGGGAACAGAACGCCGGTGGAGCCCGCCATGGGCTCGACGATGACCGCGGCTATGGTGTCGGCGCCATGGCGCGCCACCAGCTCTTCCAAGCCATCGGCCAGGTGCGCCCCCCATTCCGGCTGGCCGCGGCTAAAGGCGTTGTGGCCGAGGTCATGGGTATGGGCCAGGTGATCGGCGCCGGGCACCATGGGGCCGAACTGCTTGCGGTTGTTGGGGATGCCGCCCACCGCCATGCCGCCGAATCCGACGCCGTGATAGCCCCGCTCGCGGCCGATCAGGCGGGTGCGGCCGTCCTCGCCGCGGGCGTGATGGGTGGCGATGGCGATCTTGAGAGCGGTGTCCACCGCCTCGGACCCGGAATTGGTGAAAAAGACATGGTCCAGCCCCTCCGGCGCCATCCGGGCGAGGCGGCCGGCGAGCTCGAAGACGGCGGGATGGCCCATCTGGAACGCGGTGGCGTAGTCCATGCGCTGGGCCTGTTCGGCGATGGCCTTGACGATGGGATCGCGGCAATGGCCGGCATTGACGCACCACAGCCCGGCGCAGCCGTCGAGCACGCGTAAGCCGTCGGTGGTGAGGTAATGCATGTCCTTGGCCTCGGCCAACAATCTTGGGGCCGCCTTGAACTGGCGGTTGGCGGTAAACGGCATCCAATAGGCTTCGAGATCATTGCGCCCGAAGACCCCGGCCCCCGTGGTGGTATCTGACATGGCATGCCTCAACAGGATATAAGTCCGTTTACGACCCTTAACGGCCAACGGCGCGAGCTTAACATCCGGCCCCAAGCCACCCAACCATTTCCCTCCCAACCCCTTGGCGCTCAACCCCTAAGCGCCGTCGCGAATGACGGCAATAGACCCTGCGGCAACCCGTTGGTTTTGCTGAATAGTAATCATAGTTAATATTTTACTATGCTTAATTTAACTATAGTTTCCAAATACTTATTGACTTCTGTTGGATTTAATATAAATTCAAATAAAGTTTATCTTAACTTCTTGCGTTTATAGGGTCAGTTGTGAGTTCACACTCTTCCATCATCTTGATGCCGCCCCGCGCGGACGGACGCGTTGCCGAGGCTCGTTCCCATCGGCAGCGCCCTGGGGCGGCATTCCATATCGACACCATCGGCCCCGTGGCCGCCGCCACGGCGGTCACCGGCGACGGCGGCGGGACCCGCACCCGCGAGGCCGGCCGCGAGATCAAGCGCGCCGAGTATATCGACGGACCTGAGCGCCGTGACGCGCCTTCCACCGCCCTGGTGACCGACGGCGAGGACACCTTCTTCGATCGCCGCCGACTGCCCACCCCGGGTTTCGTCACCCAGCATATCGCCCAGGAATTGCTACCGGAAAAGGATGGCCCGGAGCGCTTCCGCACCACCGCCGTCGCCTATTTGACGGCCCGGGACTCGACGGTGATGATCGGCGCCGCCGACACCCATCTCGACATCCAGATCTAACACCCCCTTATCCTCTCCGCATCTAGCTCTCCGCATGTACTGGGCCGCCGCGATTTGTCATTGCCGGTCCTTGGGTTGAGACCGCCCGGGGGTTAAGATCGCCCGCGAAACCACGCCACTGGGACGGGCCACGACCGGTCATGCAAACATTATGGATTTAAAGCCGGGAGCGGCGCCATGATCGAGGGGTTCAAACGCGCCCTGCCGTGGTGGGCCAAGATCGCCGCCAAGCTGATCCTGGCGCGGCTTCCCATCACCAAGCACACCTGGCAGCGTCTCGGCCTGTTCTCGCCGGGCGGCATGCTCGACGCCGATTACGCCATCGAGGTCTTCGATTCCCATTACCTGCGCGCCAAGGGGTTGCGCCCGGGCTTCAGCTATCTCGAGCTCGGCCCCGGCGATTCCCTGGCCACCGCCATCGTCGCCCGCGCCCGGGGTGCGGCTGGCGGCTGGCTGGTCGATGCCGGCGCCTATGCCTCGCGCTCCCCCGAAATTTACCGGACCTTGATCGCCAAGCTGGAGACGGCGGAAGCCGCGGAGGCCTTGGCGCCCCTCACCCTTTGCGACACGGCCGACGAATTGCTGGTTGCCGCCGGTTGCACCTATGTGGAGGATGGGCTGGAAAGCCTGAGAAAAATCCCCGACGCCAGCGTCGATTTTGTCTTTTCCCAGGCCACCTTGGAACATGTCGCCAAGGCCGATTTTCCTGAGACCTGCCGCCAGCTTCACCGCATCCAGAAGCCGGGCAGTTATGCCTCGCACCACATCGACTTCAAGGATCATCTCGGCGGCTCGCTGCAATCGCTGCGCTTTTCCGAAGATTTGTGGGAGGCGCCGTGGTTCGCGCGCCGCAGCGGTTTTTACACCAACCGGCTACGCTTATCGCATGTGATCGCCCACTTTGAGGACGCCGGTTTCGCCGTCGAGGTGATACTCCGTAAACGTTGGCCGCAGACGCCCATGGGGTCCGACAGGTACCACCGGGCGTTTGCCACCCTCACACTACGCGATATCCTGACCAAGGAGGCGTTGCTCAGGCTCAGGAAAGATGGCGGCCCATAGCATGGCCAGGATTCTCTATCTCGTGACCGAGGACTGGTATTTCTGCTCGCACCGCCTGGCGCTGGCGGTGGCCGCCCGCGACCAGGGCTTGGACGTGACGGTGGCGACCCGAGTTACGGATCATGGCGGGCAAATCGACCAGGCCGGGCTTACCCTGGTGCCGTTGAATTGGCAACGACGCAGCCTCAACCCGATCGCCGGGATCATGGCGCTTTGCCGCCTGGTCCGGCTTTACCGGCGTGAGCGCCCCGATCTGGTCCACCATGTCGCCCTCAAGCCGGTGATCCTGGGATCGATGGCGGCGGCGCTGGCGGGCCGGCCCCGCACCGTCAACGCCCTGGCCGGGCTTGGCTTCGTCTTCGCCTCGGGCTCGCTTAAGGCGCGCCTTCTGCGCCCGGTGGTACGCCGCCTGCTCGGCGCCTTGGTCGGCCTCGGCGGGGCGCATGTCATCGTCCAGAACGCCGACGACCGCAATTTCCTCGAGGCCCACCACATGGCCGAGGGGGACCGTATCCATCTGATCCGGGGCGCCGGTGTCGATTTGGCGGAATTCCAGCCCCAGCCCGAGCCCCAGTCCCAGTCCCAGTCCCAGTCCCAGTCCCAGTCCCAGTCCCAACCCGCGGTGACGGTGGCCCTGGTCTCGCGCATGCTGTGGGACAAGGGTGTCGGCGTCTTGGTCGAGGCCGCGCGCATCCTCCGGCGCCGTGGCGTCAACCTCACCGTCACCCTGGCCGGCATCCCCGATGCCGCCAGCCCCGATGCGGTGCCCGAGGCCCAACTCCGAGCCTGGAACGATGAGGGCATCGTCGACTGGATCGGCTTTTGCCATGACGTGCCGGCGCTCATGGCCCGCAGCCACATTGTGACGCTGCCGTCGAGCTATGGCGAGGGCGTGCCCAAATGCCTGATCGAGGCCGCCGCCGCCGGGCGCCCGATCATTGCCGCCGATGGCCCCGGGCTGCGCGAGATCGTCCGCCATGGCGAGACCGGCCTGCTGGTGCCGCCGGGTGACGCGGCCGCCCTGGCCGACGCCATTGAGCAACTCGCCGGTGACCCGGATTTGCGCCGGCGCATGGGCGCCGCCGGGCGCGAGCTTGCCCAGGCCGAATTCGGCGCGGATAAGGTGATTGGCGCGACGCTGGCGCTCTACCGCGAGATTCTGGGAGCGTCTTGGCCCCAAGGCTAGTCCGTGCTAGGCGTGGGGGCTAGGCGTGGGGTGGAATTTGTGGAGCATGTGGGAATGAGCGAGACAGAAACTATGCCCGAGGAGATGAGCCGGAATTTCATTCGCGAGATCATCCGCGAAGATCTGGCGGCCGGGCGCCATGACGCCATCGTCACCCGCTTCCCGCCCGAGCCCAACGGCTATCTCCATATCGGCCACGCCAAATCGATCTGTCTCAATTTCGGCGTCGCCCGGGAGTTCGCCGGGCGCTGCCATCTGCGCTTCGACGACACCAACCCGGTCAAGGAGGAAGCGGAATATATCGCCTCGATCACCGAAGACGTGGGCTGGCTCGGCTTCGACTGGGGTGAGCATATTTATTACACCTCGGATTATTTCCCCCAGCTCTATGAATGGGCCGAACATCTGATCAACCAGGGCCTGGCCTATGTGGATGACCTTTCCGCCGACGAGATCCGCGAGCACCGTGGCACCCTGACCGAACCTGGCCGCCCCAGCCCCCACCGCGAGCGGGCGCCTGAGGAAAGTCTCGATCTGTTCCAACGCATGCGGGCCGGGGAATTCCCCGATGGCGCCCGGGTGCTCAGGGCCAAGATCGACATGGCGGCGGGCAACATCAATCTGCGCGATCCGGTGATCTACCGCATCCTCCATGCCAGCCATCCGCGCAGCGGTGATGCCTGGTGCATCTATCCCAATTATGATTTCGCCCATGGCCAGTCCGACGCCATCGAGCATATCACCCATTCGCTCTGCACCCTGGAATTCGAGGACCACCGCCCGCTCTATGACTGGTTCCTGGACCATCTGCCGGCGCCGTCCCGGCCACGCCAGATCGAATTCGCGCGGCTTAACCTGACTTACACCGTGCTGTCGAAGCGCCGGCTGATGAGCCTGGTCGAGGGCGGCCATGTCACCGGCTGGGACGACCCCCGCATGCCGACGATCTCGGGCCTGCGCCGCCGTGGCTTTCCCGCCGCCGCCATCCGCGACTTCACCGGGCGCATCGGCGTCGCCAAGGCCCACAGCACCGTCGATATGCAATTGCTCGAGCATTGCGTCCGTGAGCTGTTGAACACCCAGGCCATGCGCCGCATGGGGGTGTTGAAACCCCTGAAGGTGGTGATCGAGAACTACCCCGAAGGCGAAGCTGAGCAATTGGACGCCGCCAACCATCCAAATGACGAGGCCGCCGGCAAGCGCTCCATTGCCTTCGGCCGCGAGATTTACATCGAGCGCGACGATTTCATGGAAGACCCGCCAAAGAAGTTCTTCCGCCTGGCGCCGGGCCGCGAGGTGCGCCTTCGCTACGGCTATTTCATCACCTGCACCGGCGTCATCAAGGACGACGCCGGCAATGTCACCGAGCTCCGTTGCAGCTACGATCCCGAGACCAAGGGCGGCAACGCGCCGGACGGGCGCAAGGTCAAGGCGACGCTTCATTGGGTCTCGGTGGCCCAAGCCATCACCGCCGAAATCCGGCTTTACAGCCATCTGTTCACCACGCCCGAGCCCGGCGCCGGTGGCGGCGATTTCCTCGCCGATCTCAACCCGGAGTCCTTGGAAATCCTCGAAGACTGCCGCCTGGAGCCCGCCCTCGCCGATCTCGCCCCCGGCGAGACCGTGCAGTTCGAACGCCAGGGCTATTTCTGCAAGGATAAGGCTTCGGCGCCGGACCGTCTGGTGTTCAACCGCACCGTGGCGCTACGCGACAATTGGGCCAAGATCCAGGCCAAGGGGTAACGGATATAAATGGGAGGACACCACCGTGAGCGACATCCAAGGCATCGAGGACCGGTTCGACCTCAAGGGCAAGGTCATCATCGTCACCGGCGGCGGCGTCGGCATCGGCAAGGTCTATAGCGAAAGCCTGGTCGCCGTCGGCGCCAAGGTGGTCATCGCCGACATCGCCGACAACGAGGCCAAGGACTTATCGGCGCGGCTCAACGAGGCCGGCGCCGACACCATGGCGGTGAGGACCGACGTCGCCGATGAGGCCTCCGCCGATGCCATGGCCTCCGCCGCCATCGACGCCTTCGGCCGCATCGACGGGCTGGTCAACAACGCGGCGTTATATGTGGCGATCGAGGAAAAACCGTGGAATGAGGTCCCCAGCGACGAATGGGACCGGCTGATGCAGGTCAATCTCAAGGGCACGTATAATTGCTGCAAGGCGGTCTATCCCCAGATGAAAAGCCAAGGCAAGGGCAAGATCGTCAATATCGGCTCCGGCACCTGGCTTTCCGGCGCCAACCGGCGCATCCACTACACCGCGTCCAAGGCCGGCATCGTCGGGTTTTCCCGGGCGCTCAGCCATGCCATCGGCGGCGACGGCATCAACGTCAATGTGCTGAGCCCGGGCTCGACCCGGAGCGAGACCCTCTCCCAGGTGACGTCGGAGGAATTCTGGCAAAAGCGCCAGAAGACCATGGAGGCGACCAGCGCCATGAAACGCTATCAGGTGCCCGAAGACCTGATCGGCGGGCTGATGTTCCTGCTGTCATCGGCGTCCGACTTCATGTCGGGCCAGAACCTCAATATCGACGGCGGCCGCAACCATCTGTGACGGTTTCGTTCAGATTCACGGCCCCGGCTTGTCATCCACGGACGCGGGCTTGAGGTCTTCGCCCTTCGACCAGCGCACCACCGTTTCCGCCGTCGATGCCCCCAGCCGTTGCAACAGCTCTTCCATCTGGATCATGGTCCAGCCGCCGATGCCGGCGCCGCCGGAATAGGATTCCGCCGCGCCGAACTTGGCCAGGGTGTTTCCGGCATTGTCGCGGATGGTGAACTTGCCCCGGACCTTCGCCCTGCCGGCGCCGAAGCCAATGAGGATCCTGGCGGCGGCGCTGCCCTTGTCGATCTCGGTGATCCTGCCCGACACCACAATCGATGATTTTTGCGCCGCGGGCGCCGGGGTTTTCTTGACCACCACAACCTTGCCGAATGCCTTGGATTGACGCAGTTTCTGCACCATTTCATGCCTGAAATGGGGCAACAGGTGCTGCCACAGCTCGCCTTCTATTTTCAGATCGCCGACGATGACGGCGTCGTAGGCGCCGGCCGGCTTTTGCAAGACCTGGGGCTCGATGGTCGTGGTGGTACAGCCCGCCAGGACCAGGACACTGGCAACACTGAAAGCGTAAAACGCTGAACGCAGATTTGATGATGTTGTCATGCTGTCCTCCTATTGATGTGATGCTCAACGCCGGAATCGTTCCGGTGTCGGCGCTGACACATTTCCCAAGCCAACAGCTCCAACTCCCCAACTGACCCTGACCACGCGAGGGCTGGAATTTTCACCCCGGTTCCCGGCCGGGAACCCGGTGTCGCCGCCATCCGCCCACAGGCACTTGCCGGTCGCACAGATGATCGGATCGCCGTAGTGCGAAATCTCACCACTGGCGCCGATGCGCGGGTTTGTTCCCCGCTTGCGCCGGAACAGGCGCCGGCGGCCGAGGGCGGCCCAAACCGTGCGGAGATGAGAG
>CBDUSV010000073.1:0-10515 GCA_965369885.1 uncultured bacterium | reverse complement strand
TGCACCATGGGGCGCGGCCTTGGTCCCACATGTCATTGAGGATCTGCATCTCCCGGAAGGTGTCCATGCACTGCCAGAAACCGGGGTGCTGATACACCGCAAGCTCTTGGTCGGCGGCGAGTATTTCCAGAATCCCTTGTTCCAGTCCGACATTGTCTTCCGGGCTGACGCGATCAAAGGCCTGTTTTTCCAATACAAAGAACCCGCCATTGATCCAGCCTTCGGCGACCTGTGGCTTTTCCTGGAAGGTGTGGACAACGCCGTCCTTGATGGCGAGTTCGCCATAGCGTGAGGAGGGATGGACCGCCGTCACCGTCGCCAGCCGCTTGTTGGTCTGGTGATGGCGCAACAATTCATCGAGATCGACGTCGGAGACGCCGTCGCCATAGGTGGCAAGGAACGAGTTGTTGCGGACATATTTCAGGGCCTGCTTGATGCGTGATCCGGTCAGCGTGTCGGTGCCGGTGTCCGCCAGCACCACGCGCCAGTCCTCGTCGAAGCCGTTGGACAGGGTCTCGACCTCGCCGGTGGTGAAATCGACGGCGCAGTCGGAATTGTGACGGCGGTAGTTGAGGAAATAGTCGCGGATGATGTCGCCCTTGTAGCCGAGGCAGAGGATGAAGTTGCGGACGCCGAAGCTGTAATAGTGCTTCATGATGTGCCAGACGATCGGTTTGCCACCGATCTCGACCATGGGCTTGGGCTTGAATTCGGTCTCTTCGCGCAGCCGGGTGCCGAGGCCGCCGCAAAGAATGACAACATCGAGGTCTTGAATGGCCGGCGCGGGTTTGATTTGCTTCAACATGTCAACACCGGTTCGGTTCGCGGTGGTTGGGGGTGGTGTCACGGCGCCGCCGCTTGCCCTGCCGGCGTTGCGGCACAACCGCGGTGGGCGCCACCAGGACGCCGTGGACCACTGTTGGTTGGCGAAGGGGATTGTCGGCGGCCTTGTCGCCACCGCGCGCCGGGCGCGGGCGCGCTGTGGCGGCTTCACCGGCTTCGATGGTGCGCAGGGCGGCGATGGCGGCATGGAGGAAACTGCCATTTGGACCGGCCACGGCGGCATAGGGAACAGTCATGGCATTGCCATGCATCGCCGCTTGCTGAGCGGCGGGCGCCGTCTGGGGGCCCAACTTAGAGGCCGCCAGCGGCGTTGTGGTGCTCCATGAACCGGGCCAAGGCCCTTCAATCACCATTGTTGTCGCCCCCTCAATTTCATCCGGGTTCCCTCAGCCGATCAAAGCACGTGGCGGATCGAATATTTGTTGTCGGCCAGCACGTACTGGCGGCCCAGGTGCCTTACGATGTCGACAAAAATCGGCGCCCGCAGATTGACCGAGACTTGGACTTCGTTGTTTTCGCGGCGCACGGTGACGATCAGAAAGATCGCCATCTCCTCGCGGGTGATGTTGAGCGCGGCGCAGGCCTCATCGATATCGGCGTCGTCGATGGCGCCGCTTACGATGTTGAAGGGAACCACCAGGAAGGTGAGGTCGGGCTCCGTCATGCACTGCAGCGCCTTGAACTGCGGGTGTTTGCCTTCGGGCAGATTGGCCAGGCCAAATTCGTGATGATCGGAAAATCCAAACAGGCCCTTGGATAGGGTCAGGGTATTTTCCGGAAGAATTTCCAATTGCCCAAAGCGTGATTCCACGATTTGGGGCATGGCGGCTTCGGTTGCAACGGCGCCTTCCAATGCGGCCTGCGCTTCAATGTCGGACGGTTTCGCCAACGGGGTATTTCCAAGCATTACGTCTCTCCTTGACTTCGGTAACTTCTGAATTTCATCGCGTTAAAAAAAATTAGGACCACTTGATCAAAAGGATTTGGCCGATCACAGGAAGTTTGCGAGGTTGAGCTGCGACAGTCTTCCGATGGTCATGAACGAGGCCTCGAGCAGAACCTGGTCATTGCTGATTCTGGCCACCGTTTCCGGGATATCGACGTTCTCGATGTCACTGATTGTCCGTTCCATGAACAGCTCCATGTCGTTGTGCCCTAGGTTCGCCGCATCAACAGCCTTGAGGGACGCGCCGATGCGGCTCCGGATCGTGGGGATGTTGTCAATCGCCGTGGAAACCACCTTCAGAGCTTCCTGAAAACGGAGCGTATCGATGATCGGTGAGGTGCTGGCGTCGGCGGTCATGCGTAGCGCACGAATGACCTGCTCGAAGCCACCTTCGTCCGCCGTGATGCCATAGGAGATATCGAAATCATCGGCGGCACGCACCACTTGCTTGGTCGCGTCGCCCTGGTAATAGCCGGTGTCCTTGGAGCTGGGATAAACCGATGGCGGCGTATTGAACCCGGCGGCATTGAAATCGACAGGGGCTATGTTGGTGACGTTTCCAGCGAACAAATAGCGGTCACCAATCTTGATGTTGAGTTGTTTGGCAACTTCATCGAGCAGGTTCTGGGCTTCCAGATTGATGGCGAATTCCGCTGCGTTGGAGCTGTTGATGGCATTGACGAGCAAGGTCTTGAGTTTGCTTGCCGAATCGAAGACCTTTGCCGTCGAAAGCTCCATGGCCTCAAGCCGGAGATTGATGATTCTGTTGTTGCTGAGATACTGTTCAGTGCGTAGCCGGGTGTTTTCCAAATTGACCAGCCGTTGCGCATCCACGGCAATGCCTGAATAGCGGTTCGACCTTTTGCCCGTCGAAATCTGGAACTGAGCCGTCTGGATACGCCGCTGCGTATCAAAGATCCGATTCAGGATCAGATTGTGCTGGTTCAAGGTTGAAATTCTTGTCATGTCAGAAGCTCATCGGATCATATTGATCAAGGTGCTCAACAGTTCATCCAGCACGGAAATCATCCGCGCCGAAGCGGCGTAGGCGTTTTGAAAGAGGATCATGTTGCTCATTTCTTCGTCGACATTGACGCCGCTAAAGGCCTCGGCTTTGCTTTTGGTGTCCTGGAAGAGAATGATGCGGAACTCAAGGACATCCTTGGCCTGGGCCGCCAGATTGGCGTTGGTGGCCAAAATGGTGGTGCCGTAATCGCTCAATTTTGTGGTTGCCACTGGAATGCCACCAACGGCGTTGAAGGTGATATCCTCGGTGAACTTATCGGCCATGCGTTTGATGATGGAGGCGTCACCAACGGCAATCGCCCGGGTTCCATTTATGAGCGTCCCCTCGCTTAACTCGCCACGGGAGAGCCTTCCTGGATTGGCGACAATGTCGGCCCGTACCCTGATGGAACTGGCAAGGCTAACGGTGGTCTCGCCAATGAACAAATCGTTCAGGCCAAAGAAATGTGAGAAACCAAAACCGGTGGTTGCTTCCGAGCTGGTTCTTTCGTTGATGGCAATGCCGTTGGCCGCATTGTCGGCGGTGATCACCAGATTGCCGGCGGCGTTGACGCTGGCGGTGGCCCCGGTAAGACCAGGAATTCCAAATCCGGAATATCCGCCGTTGATGGCATCGCGGACTTCGTTCACGGTGGGGTTGGCGCCGATGGCGACAGCCAGGGCATCCATATCAAGATCGATGGGCACGCCGACTGAATTGCCGGAGCCATCGAGGACCCCGATCCGCACGATCCCGGTGAAGTTGACCGTGTCGGCGGCCGAATTGGCAAAAATCCGGGTTCCCGTCAGGCTGTTGAGCGGTGGGAATGAGGTGCCGTCATTGTGGATGGCATTGATTTGGTCGCGCAATACCCTTGAGAGTTCGTCAATCTGGGCGGTCAGATTTGGAAGGATCGTATCGCGCATGTCGATAAGACCCTTGAGCTTGCCGGATTTGATTTCCGTGGTGATGTCATTGCCGTTGATGGTGATGCCGCCGATGCCCGCGCTCGGATAGGTAATCGCGGCGCTCAACGATGAAACCGGGGTATAAGCCGCGGTCGCCGCGCTGATATCGACAAGGGTCCGTCCCGATGCGCCAAACAACACGATCCTGCCGTTTTCACGGGTGAAGGTGCCGATATCGAGCGTCTCGGCAACCTTGGCAATGGCGCGGTCACGGGAATCCTCGAGATCGCCCGTTGCACGGCCAAGAGCCTGGTTGCGCGTAATTTGGGCATTGAGGTCGGAAATGTTTTGGAGCTGTTGGTCGAGCTCGGAGACCGCCGCATCAATCGCCAGATCGGTTTCGCGGCGAAGGTCCTCGATCGTCTTCTCCATTTCGTTGAGTTGACGGGCAACCTCCTTGGCCGCTTCGAGGACGGCGAATTGCTCGTTCGAGGATTCCGGTGTAATCGCCATCGACTGCAGCGCCGCGGCCAATTCGCTGAGAGTGGCGGCAATCGACGTGTTCGAATCCGGAGGGCCGAACATGTCCTGGGTGTTGCCATAAAATCTATCGAGGACCTCGGAGAGGCCCAGGTTCGACAGCTGCACGCGCATATCGCGAACCAGGAACTCATCAACCCGGCGTGTCACACTGGAGATCTCGACCCCGGCGCCAGTGCCTTCGATCTGCCGCGAGTTGATGTCCACGACTTTGCGCGAATAGCCTTCAGTATTGGCGTTGGCGATGTTGTTGGCCGTTGTCGCCAGCGCAGACTGGTTGGCCTGAAGCGCGCTAATCGCAGAGCTGATAGCTAGGGTAATCGATAGTGCCATGAGCTAGTGGGCCGATTTCTAGAGTTGCTTGTTGACCGAGAACGACACCGTATCTCCGGCGTTGCTATTGCCGCCGCCAAGGCTGCCGGTGTTGGAGTAGGCAGACGAGTGAGCCTTTTGTTCGGCCACGGCGGCGACAATGGTGTTGAGAAGATTCTCGCTGACCGTCTTGACCGAGCGCAGGGCGCGTTCGTTTTCGTCCAGCACCGAGCGGAACCGGGAGGTGGCGATTTTAAGTTCTTCCTTGCGCTCCGGGGCCGCCGCTCCGAGGATCGAAGGATCTTCCCTGAGTTCACGCAGGTAGGTTTCGTAGGACATGGCGAGATCGGCCTTGGTCTCCTGCAATTCGCCGATGTCCTGGGGCCGCATGGAGCGCAAGAGCTCGATTTCCTTGCTCATGATATTGCTAAGGCGTTCGGTGATGGCGATCATGTCGCCAAGATGGTCATTGGTTGCCATGACTATTCGATCTCCTGAAGTTTGATAATTTCACGGTAGACGTCATCGGCAATGCCGACACCGCCGCTGCGGGCCATAACCTTTCCGTATTCCTGCGTCAGCACTGAGCGGAAGATCTCCTCGCCTTGGCCACCACCGAAGGGGCCGTCGGTCTTGACGCCAGCAAACATGTGCCCGATGAACTGGGACAGGAAGAAAGCCTCGAAATCCTCGGAGACCTTTCGCGCCTGGGCCTTGGTCGCCGGCTGGCCGAGCCTGGGGGTCTCGGCCTGGAACTGGGCGATCATCGACGCATTTTTGAGAGGAAAATCACCCATTACATGATCTCGATGACCGCCTGCAGGGCGCCGGCGCTTTTGATGGTTTGCAGGATGGTGATCAGATCGCGCGGCCCGATGCCCAGGGCGTTGAGCCCGTTGACCAGCTCTTGCAGGCTGATTCCCGACGGCACCACCGTGAGTTTCTTGTCTTTTCCTTGGTCGACCTGAATGTCGGTGCGCTGCACCGTGGTGGTGGTGCCGGTGTTGGAGAACGGCGCCGGCTGCGAGACCTGCGGCGTTTCGGTGATGCGGATGGTGAGATTGCCCTGGGCGATGGCGACGGTGCTGATGCGCACATTCTCGCCCATGACGATGATGCCGGATTTCTCATCGATGACGACCCGAGCCATTTGATCCGGGTTCACTGTCAGTTGCTCGATGTCGGTGAGCATATTGACCACGTTCTTGTGGTAGCTGCTGGGGACCCGGACCCTGATGGTTCCGGGGTCCAACGGCGTGGCCGCCTTGGTGTGCAGGAAGGCATTGATCGATTGGGCGACGCGCCGTGCCGTGGTGAAATCGGGATTTCGTAGGGTTAGATGGATACGCTCCATGCCCGCCAATTTGAAGCCAACCTCGCGCTCGACGATGGCGCCGTTCGGTATCCGCGCCGATGTCGGCACGCCGGAGGTGACGCTGCCCGACGCCCCTTTGGCGCTGAATCCGCCGACGGCGATATTGCCCTGGCTGACGGCATAGACCTCGCCATCGGCGCCGAGAAGCGGCGTGACCAGAAGGGTTCCGCCAAGCAGGTTGGAAGCGTCGCCAAGGGCGCTGACGGTAACATCGATGCGCGTGCCGTGGCGGGCGAAGGCGGGCAGGGTGGAGGTGACCATCACCGCCGCCACATTGTCAGTGTTGATGGTGCTCTGGCGGACATTGACCCCAAGGCGCTCGAGCATGCCGATCAGGCTTTCCTTGGTGAATGGGGAATTGTTGAGGGTATCGCCGGTGCCGTTGAGCCCAACCACAAGCCCGTAGCCAATCAGCATGTTGCTTCGCACCCCCTCGAAAACGGCGATGTCCTTGATGCGCGAGGCGGCATCGGCGACGCCGATCGTCAGGGCGGCCCACATGGCGAAGGCAAGAATGGTGAGAGCCGGCCGGCGCCAGACTGGGGCACTTTGCCGGTGGCCTTTCGGGGCATTGCTAGGGGACTTAAAAATCATAGGAAAACTCGAGCTTGGTTGACATGGATCCGCGATATCACTTGCGAATGCCGTGCCATCGCCGGCGTTCCAATAAGATGTTGAAATAGAATGTATATTTAGGAATGGGGTGGCGGGGTTGCTGTCGTGAGCGGGAATCCATTGCCGCTGAATAGGCAGTTTTTGCCCAATACGGGCCGCCCTTCAGCGCCTTTAAAGTTAGATGTCTAGCGCGTCCACCGCCCATATTTACCGCATATTAACGACCCGGGCGCACCTTTGGCCTTCGGCACCCTTAAGCGTCGAAGGTCAACGGCTCCCAGTGGCGTTACAGCGTTACGATGAAAATCTCACAGACCGGTCCTATCCGCCCAACAACGCCCAAGCGTCGGGGTCATGGCGATTCCGCCAATTCCACTGGATTCACTCAACACCTGACAGAGACTGGCAGCAACGCCGCCGCGAGCCATGCCGGCTCCGCGGCGAGGGCGAACAACGTCGAGGCCCTGTTCGCTATCCAGGAGGTCAAAGACGCCACCGATGGCGCCAAACAGGCCCGGGAGCGGGGGGAGGACATTCTTGACCGCTTGGATGGAATTCGGCACGACCTTCTCATGGGGACACTATCCCCGTCGAAGCTCGAAGCACTGGGCCGAATGGTCAAAAGACAGGCTGTGAACGTGGAGGATCCGCGGATCAAGGAGGTGCTCGACGAGATCGAATTGCGCGCCGCCGTCGAGCTTGCCAAGTACTCGGTTCGCGGTTGACCCCGCTAGGAGCCTTGTAACTATTTGATAAACAATAGAAAAATATATTTTTCAGAATTTCTTGCGAGGTTGGGCGCGGATTCATATACTCCGCGCCAATTTTGTTACTGTTCTTGATGGTAGGGATTATGGCAGTAAAGGTTTCCCGGAATTACCGGCCCAAGGCAAGCGAGCCTTTCATGAACGCCAAACAGCGGGAATTCTTCCGTCAAAAGCTGTTGAATTGGCGCGACGAGTTGTTGAAGGAATCCAGCGAGACTCTGCTCCACCTCCAGGAAGGTGGGCAGCAGGAACCTGATATTGCTGACCGCGCCTCCCTCGAGACCGACCGATCCCTGGAGTTGAGGACCAGGGACCGGGCCCGTAAGCTCATCGGCAAGATCGATGAGGCTTTGAAACGGATCGAGGAGGGAACCTACGGCTATTGTGAGGAAACCAATGAACCCATCAGTCTGCGCCGGCTCGAAGCACGTCCCATCGCGACCCTGAGCATCGAGGCCCAGGAGCGCCATGAAAGAATGGAGAAGACGCGGCGTGACGATTGACCTGTGACTTGACCATTCCGGGCCATGTTCCGGATAGCTGAAACCACCAAGGGCCGGCGCCAATTTTACAATTGACGCCGGCCCTTGATGTTTCCCGGGGGACGGTGGCTCGCCGCAAACCTGCGGGCCGCCTCACACTGTGGTCGGGCGCTTAGAACGGGAACAGAATGTCCATGACTTGGTAGCCGTATCGTGGCTGCTGGACTTCCGAGATATGTCCCCGGCCGCCATAAGAGATGCGCGCCTCGGCGATCTGGTCGTAGCTGATGGTGTTCGACGAGGTGATATCCTCGCGGCGGATAACGCCGTGGACCCGCAGTTCGCGGACCTCATAATTGACCCGAACCTCCTGGTGGCCCCGGATCACGAGATTGCCGTTGGGCATGATCTGGGTCACGATCACCGCCACCTTCAGCTCGATGTCTTCGTCACGGTCAATCTTTCCGGTCCCCTTGTTGGAGTTGGAGCCGTCGATATCGACCAGATCGGTGTTCACGACCGCATCGGGAAAGATATTTTTCAGCTTGGTTTCATAGCCAAGCAGGGCGCCCATGGAGGCGTCTTCCTTGCTGACCCGCGAACGTTCGGAGGTGTTGTTGATCTTGGCCTGATCATCGATGTCGATGATGACGGTCAGGATATCGCCGACCTGATTTGCCCGCTGATCCCGGAAGAAGGCCCGGGCGCCGGGGCGCCACAGCGAGTTGGGTTCGCGGTCAAATTTCTTGACGGCAGGCATAGGGAGACTGACAGGTTGGTATCCGGGTGACTTTGCTGGATTTTGGATTTTGGTCAACGTCGGTGTTTCACCAACCTGTGACAGCCTCGTTAGTGCACTGCAACCGGTGACCAAGGCGGCGATGACCGCAATGGCAAGAAAACGGATGCAGGCGTTGTGGGGTGTTGATTTCGACATGTCGGGCTCCATTATGGCAGCTGGACGGTCGTGACGATCTGAACCATGTTGTGACTGGTTACGATCGCTTCGACGACAGTTTTGCTTTTGGTGTTCATGACCCTGACGGCTTCGTTCAGGCTACCGTTCTCCACCGCCCTGCCCTTGGAGGTCAGGACCATATTTCCGGTCTTCAGGACGATGGTCACGTAACTTCCCTTGGCGACGATGATCGGTTTCCGCACGTCACCGCTTCGGATGGGTTGGCCCGGACGAAGGCCGCGCCGTGGTGTCTTGCCGATCAGATCTTCGGCTTCGACCACAACGTTGCGATTGACTTTCTCCGAGCGCATCTTGATCCATTCAAGGTCGCTTTCGCGGATCACTTCACGGGCGCGGATGCGGCGCCTCATGGTTGGAACCTCGATAATCCGGAACAGCCTTCCATGGATCGTCCGCACCAAAGGCGTGGGATGATCGGCGGGCGCCGCCACGGTGGCGGAGAAGCGGCCGAGGCGTTGGTCGATGTTCAGATTCCTGATCGCCAGGGTCGCCGGTTGATCGGCCGGCAGGGTGAGGGTGAAGCGGCGGTTTCTCAGCATGATCTCCCATTCACCTTGTAGACCGCTTTTCCGGATCTCCTTGAGAAGCTCTGATTCGACCTCGTCACGGCCGATGACGATGCTGTCGCGTTTGATCACGACACGGTCGAACCAGCTTTTGGCTCGCCATTCGACGCCGTAGTTGCGGGCGATGGCGGCGAGTTGCCTGACTTCGTAGACCGCGTGACTGCCCGGCGCCGGAGCGCGGGCGATTGCGATCGTGCTCCGGTTGCCGACATTTCCAAAAATATCGCCAAGGTGGACGAAGGCCCCATCGACAACCACGGATTCCTTGAGATAGGAAGGCTTGGCATGGACGGAGTTGGCCATCAATGCCACCGCCAGGGCGAAAATCACAAATCGAATTCTCATCATGGCCTCCTTAAGCTTTAAGCCGTCTGGATCAGGGTGCTGAACATCTCGTCCGAGGCCGCGACGACTTTTGAGTTCATCTCGTAGGCCCGCTGGGCGGTGATCAGAGCGGTAATCTCGGAAACCATGTTGACGTTCGAGGTCTCCAGGAAACCCTGAAGAATGGTGCCGACGCCGGCCGCGCCCGGTATTCCGGTGGTCGGCGCGCCCGATGCCGCTGTCTCCTTCAACAGATTGTCGCCAAGGGCCTGCAAACCTGCCTGGTTGGCGAATGTTACCAGGCTGAGTTGGCCGACATTCGATGGCGTCGCCGAGCCGGAAATTGTCGCCAGGACTTCACCGCTGGCGTTGATGGTGATTTCGGTGGCGTCGGCTGGCACGGTGATGCCCGGCTGCACCGTATAGCCCTGGGGGGTCACGATGGTGCCGGTGGGGCCAATCTGGAAGGACCCGGCGCGGGTAAAGGCAGTGTCGCCGCTGGGAAGGGTAATCTGGAACCAGCCCTTGCCCCGGATTGCCAGGTCAAATTTGTTGGAGGTGGATAGCATCTGGCCTTGTTCATGGATGCGATAGACCGATCCGACCTTCACTCCGGTGCCGAATTCCGCCCCGGACACGACAATGGTGCCGGCGTCCGCGGAGGTGGTGCCGACCTCGATTTGCGTCTGGTACAGCAGATCCTGGAATTCCGGACGCTGACGCTTGAACGCGGTGGTGTTGAGGTTGGCGATGTTGTTGGAAATGACATCCACGGTAAGTTGCTGAGCCAGCATCCCGGTGGCGCCAATGTTGAGAGAACTCATGTTACTGCTCCTTTGTCCGTCATATCTT
>CBDUSV010000072.1:0-10592 GCA_965369885.1 uncultured bacterium | reverse complement strand
AGCCCGAGATCAGCCCGGTCATGGCCGACGACACCACCGCCGCCTTGGCCGGGCCGCCGCGCAGATGGCCGAGGAAGGCATAGGCCACCTGGATGAAATAATTGCCGGCGCCGGCCTTCTCCAACAAGGCGCCAAACAGCACGAACAGGAACACGAAGCCGGTCGACACCCCCAGCGCCACCCCGAACACGCCTTCGGTGGAGAGCCACTGGTGGTTCATGGTCTTGGCCAGCGACGCCCCCTTGTGGGCGATGATGTCGGGCATCACCGGGCCGGCGAAGGTGTAGGTCAGGAACACCAACGCCACGATGGTGAGCGGCAGACCCAAGGCGCGCCGCGTCGCCTCCAGCAACAACACCATGCCGATGACGGCCACCACCAGATCCCGGGTGAGGGGAAGGCCGGGGCGCTGGGCGAGTTCGGCGTTGAAGACATAGAGGTAGCCCGCCGCCGCCGACGCCACCAACGCCAACGCCCAATCCGCAATTGGAATTTCGCCGCGGGAGCCGTGGCGAGTAGCGGGAAAGGCGGTGAAGGCCAAAAACAGCGCGAAGGCGAGATGGACCGACCGCGCCTCGACGAAATTGAGGTTGAAGACATTGAAAGCGAAGGGCAGCGGCGAGGCATACCACAGCTGGAACAGGGACCACACCAACGCCACCGTGAACAGCACGCGGCCGGGAAGGCCGGTGGCCTGGCGGGCACCGGTATCGGCGGCGGCGATCAGGTCTTGTGCTTGGTCCGGCGGGACCGTCACTTCAGGCCTTTTTCCTTGAAATAGCGCTCGGCGCCATCATGGAGCGGCGCCGAATTGCCGTCCCTGACCAGATTTTTCGCCTCGAGATGGGCGAAGGCCGGATGCAGCTTCTTGAAGGCGTCGAAATTGTCGAACACCGCCTTGACCACATGATAGATGGTGTCCGCCGGCACCTTGGCCGAACTGACGAAGGTGGCCTTGACGCCGAAGGTCTTCACGACCTTGGGATTGCCCTTATACATGCCGGCGGGGATGGCGGCCCGGGCGTAATAGGGACGCCCCGCCACCAGCTTGGCGATGGCGGCGCCGGTGACATCGACCAGGATGGTGTCGCACGCGGTCGTCGCTTCCTGGATCGAGCCGTTGGGATGGCCGACCACATAGACGATGGCGTCGACCTTGTTGTCGCACAAGGCCTGGGACTGTTCCGCCGGTTTGAGTTCCGACGCCAGGGCGAAATCCTTGGACCCCCAGCCCATCGCCTTCATCACCACCTCCATGGTGGCGCGCTGGCCCGAACCGGGATTGCCGATATTGACCCGCTTGCCCTTGAGATCGCCCAGAACCTTGATGCCGGAATCGCGCCGGGCAACGACGGTGAAGGCTTCGGGATGGACCGAAAACACCGAGCGCAACCCCTTGAAGGCGCCGGCCTTGGCAAATTTGGACGTGCCGTTGAGCGCATGATACTGCCAGTCCGATTGCGCGATCGCCATGTCGAGATCGCCACCACGGATGGCGTTGATGTTGTAAATCGAACCCCCGGTGCTTTCGACCGAACAGCGGATGTTGTGCTGCTTGCGGCCCTTATTGACGAGCCGGCAGATCGCCCCGCCGGTGGGGTAATAGACCCCGGTCACGCCGCCGGTGCCGATGGTGACGAACTTCTGGCCGCCACCCGCGCCCGGTCTGATCTGATCGGCGCCGCCGCCAAACATCAACCACGCGCCGGCGGCCACGGCGACCCCGATGATGGCCAGAATGATATTTCTGTTCATGACTGAACGTCCCCCTCTTGCGCTAGCATTCGGCCCCGTCACCGTCTAATTTGAACGCGCGGGGCCGTGTTCGGATCGGAGTTTAACAGGACTTCCGCTACCGATGGTGACGAATTTCTGGCCGGCTGGCGCACTCACTTTGGTCTAACCGCCGGGGGGGTTGCCGAACAAAAACCACAAGATGGCGGCCACGGTGATTACGATAGTGGTCACGATGATAATTCTATTCATGACGTAACGTTTCCCTCTCACGCTAGCATTCGGCCCCGTCACCGTTTAATTTAAACGCGCGGGGCCGTGTTCGGATCGGAGTTTAACAGGACTTCCGCGTTTTGGCTCGCCCCGATCCACGTGCCCAATCCAAGCAATTAAAGCACCGGATCATATTGTCATCAAAGGAGTTTTGACCCCATGGCGGCGATCAATATCAAGGACCACATTCGCATGATCCCCGATTTTCCCAAGCCGGGGATCGGGTTTTACGACATTTCGACCCTGATCGCCCATGCCGATGCCTGGCGCCACACCATCGAACAACTGGCCGAGTTGGTCCGCCCGCAAGGCCCCGAGATACTCGCCGGCATCGAATCCCGCGGCTTTCTGGTGGCGGCGCCGCTGGCGCTTTATCTCGGCTGCGGCTTCGTCATGGTGCGCAAGGAGGGCAAGCTGCCGGGCGAGACCATCCCCTACCGCTATGATCTGGAATATGGCTCGGATGTCATCGAGATCCAGGCCGACGCCGTCACCCCGGGACAAAAAGTGGTGGTGATCGACGATCTGGTCGCCACCGGCGGCACCATGGCGGCGGCGGTCAAGCTGTTCCGCCAGGTCGGCGGCGAGGTCACCGGCGCCGCCAGCATCATCGAGCTCACATTTCTCAACGGCCGCGGCAAGTTCGACGTGCCCTATGAGACCCTGATCAGTTACGACAGTTAGGCTGTGCGCCGGCATGTGGCGGATTCGCCGCCGGCCTCAGCCGGGCAGCATGTCCGCCACAAGGCGGCCGCAGCCAGGAACCTTCTGGCAGACCTTCAGCCTTTTCTGGATCACCCAGCACTTGGCCGGCGTCGGGTGCAGCACCGGGACGCCTAAGTCGCACTCCAGCATCTCGACGATCTTGAGGATGCGCCAGCCCGAGCCCATCAGGTAGATGCCGTCGGCGCCGGCGCGCTTGGCGAGGAACGTCTTCTTGACGAAGGCGTAGACCTCCTCAGCGGCGAGATCACCGACGCGGTCGAAATCGACCTCCATCCCTTCCATCGCCGCCACTTGGAACCCGGCATCTTCGAAGTAGCGGGCGAAGACGTCGTTGATTCTGCCGGGGAAGTAGGTGACGCCGTGGAGCCTGGTGATGCCCAACGCCTTCAACGCCCTCGCATGGTTCATGCCGACGGTGTAGATCGGGGTCTTATATTTGCGCCGCCACGACCGGATGAGCCTGCGTTCCCCTTCGAAGCCGTTGAGCATGAAGGGCGGCGCGCCGTCCGGCAGGATGAGGTCAACGGCCTGTTCGGCAAGCTCGGCGACCCCTGCCTCGTAACCCTTCATCGCGCCTTCGAACTCTGCGCGGGTGCCGTGGCCAATGCCCGAAGGCACCTGGATGACGCCGATGCCATCCGGCAGGATGCGCACCAGTTCCTCGAGCGCGCCCGGCCGCGGCGTCGGCTTGATGATGCCGACCGTGCCCCGCCAAGAGGTGTAGGCCATGATCTCCTCCCCTAATGATCGATCATGGGGGATCGATTGGGATCAAACGCTCATGCCGTCTCTCATTTGTGCCTCTGGCCTAGGAGGCGCCTTCGCGGCGGTCGACGATGATGTCGACCAGGGCGGGCTTGCCGGCCTTGACCTCTGCTATGGCGCGCTTGAGCGCCGGTGCGATATCGGCGGGGTCCTCGATCGGGCCTTCGGCGAACCATTCCATGCCGCGGGCGATATGGGCGAAGTCCGGTTCCGGGCCCTCCAGGTCCATGCCGATATAGGCCCGCGCCGGGTCGGTGCCACGGCTGTCGGCGACGTGAATCTGATGGGCCCAGTCGTTGTAATAGGCCCGGTTGTTGTACATCACCACCAGCATGGGAATCTGGTATTTGGTGGCGACCCAAAGGGCGCCCAGATCGAACATCAGATCGCCATCGGGCTGCAAATCAACCACCAGCTTGCCTGAGCCCTTGTGGGCGAGCGCCACGCCGAGCGAGATGCCGAACTGGGTGGCGGTGCCGAGATCGCGGCCGGGATGGCGGTAGGGCGCATCGAAATCCCACACCTTGAGCGCCCAGTTCTTCAGGGTGCCCGCGGTCAGCACCCAATCCTCGTCCTTGATGACCTGCCAGACCTCGTGGGCCATGCGCGATTCGTGCATCGGCCGCCGGTCCCACTGATCCTTGACCTGGTCTTGCCACTTGGCCCATTGGGCGGCGTGCTTCTCACCGATGGCCTGCTTGCGCTCTTCGATGCGCGCCGCCAGCTTGGCGTCGGCCGCGATGCGCCCAGCCGTGGCCGCGGTCAGCGCCGGGATGGCGTTGGTGGTATCGGCGAGGATCCGCATGTCCCAATTGTGGTGCTTGTTGTAGTCGGTGGCCCATTTGCTGATCTCGATATCGGCGAAACCGACGTCGATCCATTTGCAGCCCGCCTGACACAGCGATTCGACCTCGCGGGTCTGCCAGTTGGGCTTGTGGGAGCCCCGCGTCCAATCGACCACGTCCAGCGCCATCACCAGATCCGCCTCGGTGAAGGCATCGTCATGCATGGACACGTTCAGCGGATGGCGGTTGGGGAAGCCGAGGCGCTTGTTGATGTCGAAGACCGCGGCGCCCACGGTTTCGGCGAGCTCGACGGTGGGCTCATAGCCAATCGGGGCGCGGGCGGCGTATTCCGTCAACAACACCGGATAGTCGGCACTGACCAGCTCATCGGCGGCCGCTTCGATCAGCTTGGCATCGGCGGCGAGCCTGGGCGGCACCTTGACGGCGTCATCGGGCGGCAGGGGGATATCCTCGGTCAGCGCGGCTTCCTGCAGGCCGGCGTCATAGACCATGTAGACCGGGCCTTGGGGCTCGGTCATCATGATCGAGTAGGCCCGCGAAAAGCTGTCGACCACGCCGTGGATCGATCCCGGCTGGTAGTCCCATTTGGTGAAGTCGCGCACCGCCGAGCCCTGGGCGAAGGCGGTGTGGATCCAATCGATGAAGGGACGGCGAAGCTTCTCGTCCATCGGACCGGTGGCGCCGATCAGGAAAAGCGGCACCCGGTCGATATAGGCGTAATAAACCGCAAGCGGCGCATGGAGTAGCCCGACCACGTTATGGACCGCGGCCCCCATGGGCTTGCCGATGGCCTTGGCATAGCCATGGGCGATCTGAACCGCGATCTTTTCGTGATTGCACAGCAACATCGGCGGCTTGTTTTCGCCGTAATTGACCATGGAATCATGGAGACCCCGATAGCTGGCGCCGGGGTTGAGCGCGATATAGGGGAAATCGTAATGCTTGATCATGTCGACGATGATGTCGGACTGATAACGCTGGTTGGCTTTTCGGATCGGGGACGGGGTGGGGTCGGTGCTCATGGGCCTCGCCATTTGGATTGATGGATCGGTGGGATTGATGGACGGTGTTAAATGTGGCAGTGGGAAACTAGCAATTGATGGCGCGGGACAACTCCTGGCCGGCACCATCAAAACTTAGCAGCCAAGTTGCATGGCTTCAAGTTGAGCCAAAATTCGGTCGCCAAATTACATTTCCGTGACGGTACGTGAAGGTAATTGATGCGTTTCACCGCCAATGATACCATTAATTTGAATCAGGAGGTTCGCGCGTGAAGCGTTTGGCTTTCGCCATCGCCATCGTCATCTTGTGCAGCCTGGCTCCGCCGGCCGAGGCGGGGTTCAAGAAAGGCATGGCCGCGCATGTCAAAGGCGATTACACCACAGCCCTTTTAGAATACCGCAAAGGCGCCAACCGTGGTGAAGGGCTGGCATTGTTCAGCCTCGGTTTCATGTATTACAAGGGCCAGGGCACGGACCGCGATCCGGTCCAATCCTATCTTTGTTTTGATCTCGCGGCCATGTATCTGCCGACCGGTCCCAACCAGGTCAAGGCAAGGCAGAATCGGAATAACGTGGCGCGGGAGATGTCGGCGAAACAGATCACCACGGCCAAGGGCATGGTCAAGGATTGGGAAACCCGCATTGCCCGCAACCTGGTTCCACCATCACCCCTGCCGATGCCCGCCGCGGGCCCCGCCCCCACACCTGCCACCAAGCGTTAGGAAATTCTAAATCCGGGTTTGTTAACCCTTGCCGCCACCCTTGCGGAAGGATGGCGGTTGGCTGTCCATGCTGTTTTGGCGGGAGAAGCTTCATGCCATGGAAAGACCTACCCTCGGAAGAATTGGCCCAGCACCAATATTATGGTGTCTGGGGATGGTTGATGGCCTTCTACGTCCTGTCCGTGCTCGGCTTTGTCAAGGGCATAGCCGACTTCTTCTTGCCGGACCCCGAGGCTCTCAAAATGTTCTTTGACATGCCGAATATGCTGATGACGGTGTCCGTGATCTCATTGGCGTTACAACTCCCGTTTCTAATCCTGGTGCCCTTGAGGCATCCCTTGATGGTGAACGCCTCCATCACCTGCACATGGATACATGTGGTCATCATGCTGCCCTTCACCTTAAGCATCGAAGTGACACTGGATGCCCCGGAAAGTCTGGGCGTGGTGATCGCGGCCGGGATCTTGGTGATCTCCGGCCTTTGGACATGGTATCTGCTGTCATCGAAGCGGGTGAATCTGACCTTCCGCCACCGGGTCCCCGCCCAGAATCTGCCGCAATAAGCCCACAGGTTGGATTGGGTTATTGGGACAGGTTGGGCGCGCCGTGACCCCTGACGGCGGGCTGCGGATGTGGTAAGATACAGCCATGACCACACTGGATTTCGACGCCATCCCGGCCTGGCACGCGCACATATATTTCGACCCGGAAACCACCAGGGACCGGGCCCAGGCCCTGCGCGAAAAGATCGCCCGGGCCTTTCCCCAGACCCTGATCGGCGGTTGGCACGACGTCCCTGTCGGCCCCCACACCGAACCGATGTACCAGGTCGTCTTCGCCCACGCCCAGTTCGAAAGTTTCCTGCCGTTCCTTGCGCTTAACCGCGACGGGCTCGCCATCCTGATCCATGCCGACAGCACCGGCGATCACGTCGCCGACCACACCGACCACGCCATCTGGCTGGGACGGGTGCTGCCGGTCAAAACCGCCCAGTGGCTTTAATTCCGGCCCATAAGGAGACGGCGATCCGTTGGGACCGCCGCGCTCCGTGAGATCGATCGGTTTCCCGCTAGATCACGACAAATGCTTCTTGAAGTGCGCGATGGTGCGCTTCCAGGCCAGTTTCGCCGCGGCCTCGTTGTAGCGCCGGGTCGAGTTGTTGTGGAAGCCGTGCCGGGTGCCGGGATAGGTGTGCATCTCGAACGACACCTTGTTTTTCTTGAGCGCGGCCTCATAGCCCGGCCGCGACTTGTTGATGCGTTTGTCGTTCCCGGCGTAGTTGATGAGCATTGCCGCACGGATTTTCGCCACATCTTCCAATTTTCTGGGCGCGCTGCCGTAAAACGGCACCCCGGCGTTCAAATCGCTTCCCATATTGACCGCCAGGAAGTTGACCACGCCGCCGCCGAAGCAGAAGCCGGTAGCGCCAAGCTTGCCGTTCGACAGCTTGTGGGATTTGAGATACTTGGCGCCGTTGAGCATGTCCGCCCTGAGCTTGCCGCGGTCCAGGGTCCGTTGCATCTTCTTGCCTTCGTCGTCATTGCCCGGATAGCCGCCCAGCGGCGCCAGCCCATCGGGCGCCAGGGCAAGAAACCCCTCGAGCGCGGCGCGGCGCGCCACATCCTCGATATGGGGGTTGAGGCCACGGTTTTCATGGACCACCAGGATGGCCGGGAACGGTCCTGGCCCCGCGGGATGCACCAGATAGCCGCGCATCTTGCCGGAATTGCCGCCGGGCGAATCATAATTCACATAGCGCGCCTTGATCCGCTTGTCGTTGAAGGAAACGGTTTGCGCCTGGGCGTAACGCGGCAGCAGGGCCTGGGCCATCACCAGCCCCGATCCGCCACCGACAATGGTCATGGCCGCGGCGCGTTTGAGGAATTCACGGCGCTCCATCGGGCCATGGCAATACTGGTCATAGAGATCGTAGATTTTAGGGTCGATAACGTCCTTGTCCATCGAAGCAAATCCTTACTGTCGAGGTATTTTTTTGAACCAACTGTTCAGCGGCCTGATACCGCCTTGTGAAAGCCCGACTTGGCGTACCAGACAAGAACATTCACGGCAATCTTTGTTTCACCCCGTGATCAAAGCCTGAGCAAGTTCTTGGGCCCCATCCGATGCCTCCGTTCATCTCCCCTCCGTTCTGCCCAATTGTGATGCCTGGCGCTTCCGTCTACCATAGTGCGATAGTGCGATAGTGCGGTGGAAACCACACAAGGGGAGGAACTGGGCATGGATAGCGTCCTTTACATCGGCACGGAACAAGGTGTGGTCACGGCACGCAGTCACGGCCAGGGCCCGTGGGAAATCGTCTTCCGCGGCCTGACCGATTGGGAGGTTCCCGAACTGGCCATATCCCCCGACGATGCCAACAAGGTCTTCGCCGGCACCAGGGGCGATGGCGTCTGGCTGAGCGAGGACGCCGGCAAGAGCTGGGCCAAGCCCTGCTATGGCAAAAGGGGCCCGGGAAAGGTGCGCTGCGTCACCATCGATCCCCACTGCTCGCACCGCATCTACGCCGGCTGCGAGCCGATCGATGTCTTCGTCAGTGAAGACGAGGCCAAGACCTGGACCCGCCTGGATGCCATCTGGGACATTCCCTATGTCGAGACCGTGCTGTATCCGGTGGCGACGGTGGAGCCCCATGTTCGCGACATTGCCATCGATCCCTCGGACCCGGATATTCTCTATGCCGCCCTGCAGGTCGGCTACATCGTCAAGAGCACGGATCGTGGCAAGAGCTGGGAGTTGCTTGACGGCAACCTCGACCGGGATGTTCACACCATCGTCATCGACCCCTCGAACCCGCGCCGTCTGTTGATCACCACCGGCGGACATGATGCCCGCAAGGGCACGGCGCCAGGCCGCGCCCTATATATCAGCGAGGACGCCGGGGAGAGCTGGACGCCGGCGGCAACCAACTTCACCAAGGAATATTCGGTGCCGATCACCCTCGATCCACGTGATCCCAAGCGCATCTATTCGGCCATCGCCAATGGCCAGCCGGGCCAATGGCGCCGGCGCGAAAGCGGCGCGGAATCCAGTTTCATCCGCTCGGACGACGGCGGCAAAAACTGGGTGGCGCTCGAAGGCGGCATCGCGACCAAGCAATTCCTAGAGGCGATCGTCGTCGATAGCCTCAATCCCGGCCGGGTCTATGTGGCGAGCCGCAATGGCGATTTTTATTCCAGCGACGATAGTGGCGATAGCTGGCAGGAGATCGGCATCAATCTCAATGTCGCCGACCTTGGGAGTGTGGCGCTGGCGCACCCCTAGCAACCTGTTTCGAACTCGGCCGTGGGGCAGTGTCAGATTGGGTTGGGAGCTTAGTGCAGCTTCATCGAGGAAAAAGACGCGGCGACCAGACAACGGCCCTCGGGGCCCTTGGCCTCTTCGACCCGGACGACTTTGGCTTCACAAAGCGCATGGACGAGGACGCCGTCACCATTCATTGGCGGGATCGAAATCGCCAATTTGATCGGATTGGCATGGCTAAAGGGCTGGTCGGTCTCAAACAGCACCCCGAATTCATTCAGGTCACGGGTGGTGCCCAATCCCTCGGCCCAACGCACCGGATAGGCGCAAACGATGCGTTCAGCGCGGCGGCGCTCGGTGTCGGCTACCTTCTCAGAGGTAGCTGATCTGATGTCTGACAATAGCATTGGCCCATAACCCACTAATTAACTAGCCAAATACATGTTCAGCTACCGTAACAAATGTGGGTATAGGTGTAAATGACAATTTCATTACAGCTTTGCCCGCCGTCCAGGAATATTGGGGCTCGGCTCTAAGTCGGGTGTGATTGGGCGGCGATGCCAGAATCATGTGGCCATCCAAGCCCCGGGAACCCGGCACCAGTCACCAAAAAAGCCTTGGTTTCACCAAAAAAGCCCTAAGATATTGACATCAGGGGACCCAGGGCTATAGTGGCGCCGCCCTGAGAGGGGGCCAATCCTCAACTCATTTGTAGATGGAATTCGGACATGTTCGCGGTCATCCGGACTGGCGGGAAACAATATAGGGTCGCCAAGAACGACGTCATCACCGTCGAGAAGCTGGCGGGCGACGAAGGCGCCAAGCTCAAGCTCGGCGACGTGCTGGCGGTCGGCGAAGGCAAGGCCACCAAGTTCGGCACCCCCCTGGTGGAGGGCGCATCGGTGGCGGTCACGGTGCTGGAGCAGACCCGCGGCGACAAGATCATCGTCTTCAAGAAGAAGCGCCGCCAAGGCTATCGCCGCAAGAAAGGCCACCGCCAGGACCTGACCGTGCTGCGCATCACCGATATCGTCGCCGGCGGCAAGAAGGCGGCGGCGGCAAAGACCGAGGCCAAGAGCGAGGCAAAGCCCAAGGCAGAGGCTAAGACCGAAGCCAAGCCCAAAGCCAAGCCCAAGCCGAAAACCGCGGCCAAACCCAAGGCCGAAGCCGAAGCCAAGCCCAAGGCCAAGCCGAAAACCGCGGCAAAGCCCAAGCCCAAGGCCAAGTCCGAGGAGAAGTAACCATGGCCCACAAAAAAGCCGGTGGCAGCTCCAACAACGGCCGCGATTCCGCGGGACGCCGTC
>CBDUSV010000071.1:0-10631 GCA_965369885.1 uncultured bacterium | reverse complement strand
GCAAGCTTGTCGCCGCCGATGGCAAGCAGGCGGTCACCCGCCATGAAGCCGGCGCCGGCCGCCGCCGAGCCGGGCACCACATAAACCACGCGCAGGCCCTCGCCCTCGCCGTAAACCGCCTTGGCGGTCTTGCGGTAGCCTTTGGGGTAGGAGTGGACATTGCGAAGATAGAGGCCGAGCCGCTTTGCGACCTTGTCTCCGCACAGCGGCGCCGCCGCCACCACGACCGGATAGGCCACCCGCCACAGCCGCAGCTGATCCTTGATCACCCCGGAGAGGAACAGCCGGCGTTGCTTTTCGGCCTCGGCCTCGGCGAGCTTGGGGTCGATCTCGATGCGTTTGGTGGTTGGCGCACAGGCCGCGATGGCGACAGCCACAAGCGCCACCACCAACCACAACCGCCTATTCACCAAGGACGCGATCATCACCGCCAACCACAGCCAACCCACATCGACATCAACGGCGCCACTATAGCGCAGTCCGACCATGATAGATGTGGGCGATTGCCGCCGGACTAGAACATTCCCCCTACGACAAACCCCCTACAACAAACCAAGTGCGCGAAGCTCGGCGGCCATGTCCGGCGGCATGCCATCGCCATCCGCCGCGCCGGTGGCGTAACCGGGCGGCGCATCGGCGGGCTTGTCGGCGTCTTCCATATAGCGCCAGCCCTGAAGCGCCCGGTGGGGATGGGCCATGGTGGCGATCAGCACCGGATCGAGGTGAAGCTCGCAGCGCTTGCGGCCTTCCTCCGGCGCGCGGCGGTGGATGGCCAGGATGGTCTGGCGGGCGCGGATGGCGCCCTTGATGATCCAATAGATCGAGCCGCCGTCGAGCACCTGGAGCGCACGCCGCGGCACGTTGCGGGTATAGTGGCGGAACACCGCCCGGCCCTCACCCTCACCATTTCCGGCACCGTTTCCGGCGCGCTCAACCCGGTCCCGTTGGCGGCGCGCCAGCGCCTCGATCGAGGCTATGCCGACCGCCATCTTGACCAAGTGAAGGGGCATGGGTCTCCTTTAGGGGGCTCAGGGGCCCTTGCACAGAACGTTGAACATCGCCAGATAGGCGTCGGCGACGGTCCCGGATTCGATGGTCTTGGTGGCCATGTTGAGCGCCCCCCCTGGGTCGTCATGGTTCTTGCGGCGCCCCGAACCCGGCACCTCCGCCAACTTAGCCGAAATACCCCAAAACCTGCCACCAAAGATAATTGAGCGGCACGAAAAGGACCAGGGAGATCGCCGCCAAGGCCAGGGTCAGGCGGGCACAATGGCCATAGGGCACCTTGCCCATCTGCATGGTCAGCACCACCGGCGGCATCTGGTAGGGCAGCACGATGGTGGCGAAGCCGGTGACCTCGGTCATCAGCACGGTCCATAGCGGGATACCGGTGGCGGCGGCGATCTCGGCGGCCAGCGGGCTGACGATGGCCGGCATCGCCGGTGTCGTGGTCACCATCGGGGTCAGGGTGAAGGCCGCCACCATGGCCAGGTAATTGATGAAATCATGGCCCGGGGTGAGATCGAGGACGCCAAGCACCGCACCGCCCAGCACCTCGCCGAGGCCGGTCTTGGCGACCACGGCGCCGAGCCCCAACAGCCCGACGATATAAAGCACCGGGGCGAAGCTGACATCGGTATCGAAGTCCCGGGCCGCGACCAGGCCGACACCGGGCAACAGGCAGAAGAACGCCGCCGCCAGCGCAACCCAGGCCGGCGAGACGCCATGGAGGAAATCGGTGGCCCACAACCCCAGCGCCGCCGCCAGCACCAAGGCGAGGAGGCGGGCCTCGGGCGAGAGCGGCTTCGGCGCCGTCCTGGTGCCTGGATCGGGGCCTGGATCAACACCCGCCGCCCCCGCCGGGCCGAGGGTTGCCGGAAACATCCATAGGATCAGGCCATAGACGGCGAGGCCACGGAAAATCCCGCTCACCGGCATGTGGGCCAGCAGATAGCCGCCATAGGTCATGGTTATGCCGTAGAGGGTTTCCGCCGAGCCAGCGAGCACGATATTGGGCACATTGGCCGGCAACACCGCGAAGGCCGGGATCAGGGTGCCGAGCCCGACAGCCATCACCAGCCCGGTGCGGCCGTTGCTGCCCGGCGCGAAGCCAAGGCGGTTGGCCAGTGCGGTGATGATGGGCAACAGGATGATGATGCGGCCGAGCGAAGACGGCAGAACCAGCGAAAACAGCACACCGACGATCATGATGCCACCGACCAGGCTGCGGTAAGAGGCGCCGAACACGCCGAGAAGATATTCCGAGATGCGGGCGCCAAGGCCGGTGCTGCGGATGGCGACGCCAAGCACGAGGCCCGAAAACACCAGCCACACCGCGATGGAATAAAAGCCCGAAAACACCACCGCCGCCGGCGCCACCGCCAACAGCATGGCGAACAGCAGGAACGCAACCCCGGTCAGATGGGCCGGTAACAGACCCGTCGCCCACAAGGCAATGGCGGGAATCATCAATGCCGCCGCCCGCATCACTTCCGGTGCGATGCCGGCGGGGGTGGGGACGGCAAGAAGAATGATCGCGGCGGCGACGGCGAGGCCAACCAGAATACGGCAAAAACTACGAATGATGGCCTCTCCCTATCTGCCTACAAAAGAAAAATCGCCGCCAAGCCAAGGAAGGCCAGGAACCCGAGCACATCGGTGATGGTGGTGAGCAGCACCCCCGAGGCCACGGCGGGATCGACGCCAATGCGATCCAACGCCAACGGTATGGCGACACCGGCAAGGCCGGCGACGAACAGGTTGATGATCATGGCGGCGGCGATGACCAGGCCGATGGCGGCATCGGAAAACCACATCCAGGCGACAAAACCCATGATGATGGCGAACAGGATGCCGTTGAAGCTGCCGACCAGGGTCTCCTTGCCGACCACCCGAAGGGCGTTGGAAGGCGTCAGGTCCTTCATCGCCAGGGAGCGCACGGCAACGGTCAGGGCCTGGGTGCCGGCATTGCCCCCCATGGAGGCGACGATCGGCATGAGGACCGCCAGCGCCACGATCTTCTCGATGGTGACGGTGAAGAAACTGATGACGATGGAAGCCAGAATGGCGGTCAACAGATTGATCGCAAGCCAGGAGAAGCGGGACCGGGTGGTCTCGAGGGCGGCGCTATAGATGTCGATCTCGGACACGCCGCCAAGATGCATGATGTCCTCTTCGGCCTCCTCGTCGATGACATCGACCACGTCATCGACGGTGATGACACCGACCAGGCGCTCGGATTGGTCGACCACCGGGGCCGAAACCAGGCCGTACTGGCGGAACAGCAAGGCCACGTCCTCCTGATCCATGGTGACCGGGACGATACGTTTGTCCGGGTCCATCAGGCTCTCGATCTGGATCGGGCGCTTGTTGCGCAGCACCCGGCTCAAGGGCACCGTGCCCAACAGCCGGTGCGCCGGGTCGACCACAAGTATGTCGTAGAAATCGTCGGGCAGCTCTTCGCTGTCGTCCTCGGCCGTGTCACGCATGAAGTCGATGGTTTGGCCGACGTTCCAGTAGGACGGCACCGCCACCAGTTCGCGCTGCATCAAACGTCCGGCGGAATCCTCAGGGTAGGTCAGGCCTTCTTCCAGGATGACCCGGTCCTCGGGCGAAACCGCATCGAGCACCCGGCCCCGGGCCTCGTCATCAAGGGTCTCGACCACATCCACGGCGTCGTCGGTGTCAAGCTCACCAATCGCGGCGGCGACATCGGCGGCCCCCAGCTGGTCGATGATTTCGGGGCGCACATGCTCGTCGAGCTCGGCGAGAATTTCGGGATCAAGGTGGTGGCGCACCGCCTCGACAAGAAGCCGGCGGTCGTCGGGCGCCAGGGCCTCGACGAGATCGGCGACATCGGCGGAGTGCAGCCCCGCCACCCGTTCATCAACCCGGGCGATCTCGCCGGCTTGAAGGTCGGCGGAGATCTCCGCCACCAGGTCCGGGGCGATGCCGTAGAGTTCCTTCTCCGGCGCCTTGGCGGCGGTCTCTCCTTTGCTCCGTGGCGCCGTGTCGGACATACGCCGGGTCCCCAGGGGTGGTGGTATTAAGCCAAAAACAAGGCCCGCGGAATCGACTTGCGGGCCTTGCAAAAATGGTGCGGTCGAGAAGACTCGAACTTCCACGGGGTTTCCCCCACAGCGACCTCAACGCTGCGCGTCTACCAATTCCGCCACGACCGCATCATCACCTGCTAAAATAGAATTTCGTCCCCCGGGGCGTGACCCGGGAGACAGGCGGGAGATAGTAGATCATCGACCAGTTATCAAGCAAGAGAGCCCTTCCCCAAGGGCTGGAAAAGACCGGAGACGACACCGTGGAATGGCGCGTCAGCGCCGATCCGGTGCCCTATGAAGACGCCGTGGAGGCCATGGAACACCGGGTCCGTGATATCCGCCATGGCACCGCCCGCGAGCTGGTCTGGCTGCTGCAGCATCCGGCGCTTTATACCGCCGGCACCAGCGCCCGGGCGACCGAGCTTTTGGATGCCGGGGCCCTGCCGGTCCATGTCACCGGCCGTGGCGGGCGCTACACCTATCACGGGCCGGGCCAGCGGGTGGCCTATGTCATGGTCGACCTCAAGCGCCGCAAGCCGGACGTTCACGCCTATGTCGGCAAGCTCGAGGACTGGCTGATCCGCACCCTGGCGGATGTCGGCGTCAAGGCCGAAGGGCGTCCCGGCCGCATCGGCATCTGGGTTCAGTCCCCCGGCGGGGCTGAGGACAAGATCGCCGCCATCGGCGTGCGCGTGCGCCGCTGGGTGAGCTATCACGGCATCTCGTTGAATGTCGCCCCCAACCTTGACCATTACGGCGGTATCATCCCCTGCGGCATCCAGGACCATGGCGTGACCTCGTTGGCAGCCCTCGGCATTGCCGCCGGCATGGACGATGTGGATGCGGCGCTCCGGTCGAGTTTCGAACTTATCTTCGCAAGCCGGACCGTCGCCGTTTAGGTTCAATCTCAAACCGTGGGGCGCTGATCAAAGCCTTGCGGGGGGACCTCCGGGTCCCAGTCCGGATTGGACACCGCGGTTTCGGTGACGGCGGCGACCTCGGCCTTGGGCGGGCCCTGCCAGCACGCCCGGACCATCTCCTTGACCGCGTCCTCGGGCCCGGCGAACAGGGCCTCGACACTGCCGTCGGCGCGGTTCCTGACCCAGCCCTTAAGACCCCGGTTGCCGGCCTGCTGGATGGTCCAGGCGCGGAACCACACCATTTGCACCCGGCCCTCGATCCTGACGCGAGATGCGATCACTTCCCGAAGATACTCTCGATACCCTTGCCGATGCCCTTGCCGATGTCGTCAAGAAAGCCTTTGATGCCGGCAGGCTCCTCGGCCGGCGCCTTGGTTTGCGGGGATGGGCTTTGCGGGGACTGGGTTTGCGAGGCCGGCTTGGTCTTGGCCTGGGGTTTGTCCAACGCCGTGAGGCACGGATTCTTTTCAGGTTTATCCCCGGTGACCAGGGGCACCGCCAACGCCAGGGGACCAAGCAGCAAGGATCCGGCGATGCCGGTGGCGATGGCGGTCTCGTCCGGGGTAACCGACGGCGAGGCGAGATCACCCTTGACCCACCATGGCACCGCCACATTGATGAGGCTGGTTTGCTTGGGCTTGGGGGTGAATTTAAGGCGGAGTTTTTCGGTCCCGAGATTGACATTGCCTTCGCCGCGAACGGTCATGCGTTCGGTGTCGAACAACAGACCATTGGCGGTGGCGATGCCCTTGGCGATATTGAACCGCGCCACCAGGCAATTGACCTGGGTCACCCCCTTGGAGGTGGTGGCGAACTGCAGCAAATCGGCGCCGATGAGATCGACATAACCGCTATCGACGCTGCCCTTGCCCATGATCACGGAGGCACGGCCGCCAAGGCTGGCCATCAAGGCACTCAGCGAACGGCCGCGGCTGCGGACATTGACGTCCAGGTCGATCTTGCCCTTGATCTGGTCTGAAATCTTCATGTCCTTGAGCAGGGCGCCGAGATCGATCTTTTTGAGGGATAGTTTCGCCTTCACCACCGGCACCTTGGCCGCAGCATCAAGGCTGATATCACCGCTGATGCCACCGCCGGCGAGACCGGCCATGAGGGGCTCGATGCGGAGCCGGCCCGCGGCAAGCTTGATGCGGGCATCGACACCGCGGAACTCGGCGCCATTGGCGTGAATTCGCCCAACATGGATGGAGACGTCGGCATCCATGGCCTTGAGCCCATCCACCGCCAAGGGCTCGGCGCTGAACAGGCGCTGCTTGCCGCCGGTGGATGTCTTGGCAGCCTCGGCCTTCTTGGCCTCACCGGATGTCTTGGCAGCCTCGGGCGCCTTGAAGTTGGCCAAATCGATCACGGGCAAAGTGAACTTGCCTTCAAGCTTCGGCCGGGCGCCGGCGAGGTTGAGCGACGCCCCGCCCTTGAGCGCGGTTTTGCCGACGGCGCCATCCAGCTCCTTGAGCGTCACCATGCCCGGCTTGTACACCAGCTTGGCAGCGATCCGCCAAGCTCGGGATGGAAGTTCGGTCCCGGAAAGGGCCCCGAGCCGGGCCAGGTCCTTGCCCTCGGCCCGCAAGGTAAAATCGGCGCCCTTGGGCTTCATCGGCGTATCCACGGCGCCCTTGATGGTGAGGGTGGCGCCGGCGGCGGTGGCTTCGAGTTCCACCGGATAGGGGCCGTCCTTGGTCAAGCGGCTGAGCGCACCGAGGACCGAGCGCACCTTGAAACCGGTCTCACCCAAGGCGCCGTCGATTTCGAGCCGCAACGGCGCCGAGGCCCCCGCCCCGTGGCCTTCGAGGCGCTTGAGGCTGAGCCGGGTGGTCTTACCGGTGACACCGTCACGGTAGCTGAGCACCCCGTCTTTGATGAGAACTTGATCGAAACGGGGAAGCTCCGCGGGCGCGTCGCCGCCATCAGGAGCCGGTGCCTGAGCCGGGGCCGAAGTCGCGGCTTGCTTGAAGATCCAGTTGCCACGGCCCTTAGCGTCGGTCTCGAGCAGGATATCGGGTTCGATCAGGATCAGCCGTTCGACCTCGATATCACCGGACAACAGTGGCAGCAGCCGCACCCGGACCTCGAGGCGCTTGAGCGTGACCATATGGGGCCTGCTGCCCCAGGGCGCATTGGCGAAGCGGACATCGTCGATATTGACCATCGGCACAAGCGAAAGGCCGAGCCCAAGCCGTCCCCTGATCTCGAGATCGCGTCCGGTGGCCTGGCGCACCTGGTCGGCGATCAGAGGCCGGTACTGGTTGAAATCCACCATCGCGATCACCGCGATGACGGCGACAATCACGGTGACGATCAGGCCAGCGGCGATCTTGAGGAAAGTTTTCATGGGCAGGATTTCTCCGCATAGAGAGCGTCGAGAGCCTCGGGCAATTCAGCGAAATGTTCGACCAACCGCGCCGCCCCGGCCTCGGATAGCTCTTGACGATCATGATAGCCCCAGGACACGCCGACAGCCATGGCGCCGGCATTTCCCGCCATCAGCATATCAAAACTGGTGTCGCCGATCATCACCGTTTCCGAAGGCGCGGCGCCGGCCTCGGCCATGGCGCTGAGCAGCATATCCGGATTGGGTTTGCCGGGCCCGTCATCCGAGGTCTTGATGGTCATGAAGCGGTCGGCAAGGCCATGGATTTCCAACGTTGCGCTGAGGCCGCGCCGCGATTTTCCGGTGGCAATGCCCAACAGATAATTGGCCCGGTCAAGAATATCGAGAACCTCCCTGGCGCCGGGAAACAACGGCTCTTCATGGTCGGGCTGCTGGCGCAATGTGTTGAAGGCGTCCCGGTAGTGGCTGGCAAGACGGCGAAAGTCATCGGGCCCGCCCCCAGGCAGAAGCTTTTCAATGGCAGTCAACAGGGGTAGCCCAACGATCCGGCGCACGGCCCGGGCCTCGGGGTCGTCAAGACCATGGGCCTGCCATGCCGCCGTCATGGCGGCGATGATGGCATGCTGGCTGTCCACCAGGGTGCCGTCACAATCGAAGACCGCTAGTCGCAAGCTTTCATTCTCCGATGCGGTGAAAACATGCCCGACTTCTGAGGCCGGCGCCCTTCACGATGCCGCGTGCAATAGGGGCAGGAAGGGCGTCACCAAGGCGCTGCCGGCGCCGATGGCAATGCCATAGGGAACCTTCTCGCCGGGCCTGAACACCACCGGCGGTTCAACCGATATCCATTGCGCGCGTTTCGCCCAACCCATCAGGTGGCGCACCGCCAACAGAAACAGGGCAAGAATGCCGCCGAACAGGGCAACAGCGATGATAAAGATCGGCAACAGGTTCAATCCTACCCATAGGGCGATGGCGCTGAGGAGCTTGATATCGCCACCCCCGAGAACATTGAACCGGAAAGCCAGGATGCCGACCGAGAACACCAAGGCCCCGGCGCCGAGATGTTCCAGCACCGCGATGTGCTCGAAGCGCCATGCCGCGATGGCAACGAACAGGACCGCCAGGGCGATGGAAATGCTATTGGGGATAAAGTATTTCCAGGCATCAAACACGGCCGCGGCCACGACCAGCAGCAAAAATGCGCCACCGGCCGCCATCACCACCACCCTGGGCCACCCGTAGCAAACCTGGCCCTTGCTGTCACGCAACCCGGCACGTCACCGCTTCTTCTTCCGGGAAGGACGCGATGGTGCCTTGGCATCCCTGACGCTTTCAATGTATTTGAGATTTCGCCAAGCCTTCTCAATGAACAGGGGGCTGGTTTCCAGGGCTCGGGACAACAAGGACTCTGCCGTGGCGTAATCACCGCGCAACATGGCGATGTAGCCAACATCGTTGAGCGCGGCGGGAAGTTCACGACTGGGAACGCCCAGCATCGCTTCGTCATATCGGCCCAACCAGGACAGTGCCAGCCTGAGATTGGTCCGCGCGGTGACGAATTTCGAATCCAGTTTCAGCGCGTGGGTAAATTTCTTGGCGGCGCCAACGTAATTGCGCTGGATCAAAAGCGAATATCCCCGATTGTTGTGGAGCATCGCCGAATCGGGGTTGAGGTCCAGTGCCTTGCCATAAGCTTTCCGGGCATCATCCCAACGTTTTTTAGAATCGTAATAAAGACCAAGCCCATTCCACGTGCGCCACATCTTGGGGTCATCATCGATGGCGCGCTTCAGCACCTCATGGGCCAGCGTCATTTCGCCCTGCTTCAACATGGCGATACCCCAGCCCTGGAGGGCCCGGGCAACCAACCCTTTGGTGGAAACCAGACTCTTAAAGACCTGGCCCGCGGCAACCGTCTGGCCCGTCGCCAAGTAGAGTTCAGCGAGACGCAGACGTGCCGCGGTACTGTTGGGATTGTCTTGCAGGGCGCGCACAAGCAATTGGGCGGCATCCTCGGTCCGGTTGTCGGCAAGGGCCTGATCCGTGATTTCGAGAATTTGCTTTTCAGTGTACTCAGTTTTAGGCGCGGGTTTGCTTTCGACACTCTTCGAGGACGCACACGCCGACGCTGTCGCCAGCAGTCCGAGCAATAAAGCGAGTGTCTTAAGATTATGACGCAGAAGCGGTAACCCTTGCCGTCCTGGCCTCATCCGGGTTTTCTCCGACTATCGAGATAATCTTGCGGTCGAAATCAGAAAGGCTGGTCCCAAGCCTTAGCCTGACATCGGCTTTCTGGCTATGCTCGGGCCCAATATTGACCATGATCGGCAACAGCTTCGCCAAAGCCTCCGCCTCTTTGCGGAAACCCTTGCGGTAGGTGATCACCGTCTTTTTCTTGCCGAAAGGCCTTTCGTTGGAGGTCCATCCCACCCTGATATGACGAGAGAGCAGATACGCGCTCATGCGTGCCGCCATGAATCGCGGACCGGCACCGTTGGAGATTTCGAGCTTGATGCTATCGAAGCTGATACCGGTGACGCCGACGCCCCACTTGAGGGTGGAGGCCGCGACGACCTTCGCGGCATCTTCCTTGACGCCTTCATCATCGGGCTGCATCAGCACTGCGAAAGGCATGGCATAGATTGTCGTCATCTCGAGGGTGGAAAGCTGCCGTTCCATGGTGTCTGCCACCGGAACCTTGGCCAATCGGGCAGCAGGCTGGGGAGCAAACTGGGGAGCAGACTGGGCAGCGGACTGGGTATCAGACTGGGTATCAGACTGGGTATCAGACTGGGTATCAGACTGGGGAGTATCTTCAGGCGATAAGGCCGCAATCACGAAGGCCACCGCCGACTTGACAAAGGACACCACGGACAGCTCGGCCACATCGGGAGCCTGGACCGCATCGGGAGCCTGGGCCTCCTCGGGAGCCTTAACCGGCTTCACAGGGGCCTTGACCACCTTGGCAGGGGCCTTGGCGATCTGGACCGGCTTGGCGGGCTTCACAGGGGCCTTGGCCACCTTGACCGCCTTGGCAGGCTTCACAGGGACCTTGGCCACCTTGACCGGCTTGGCGGGCTTCTCAGGGGCCTTGGCCACCTTGACCGGCTTGGCAGGCTTCACAGGGACCTTGGCCACCTTGACCGCCTTGGCGGGCTTCTCAGGGGCCTTGGCCACCTTGGCAAGGGCCTTGGCAGGCTTCACAGGGACCTTGGCCACCTTGACCGCCTTGGCGGGCTTCACAGGGGCCTTGGCCACCTTGACCGCCTTGGCGGGCTTCACAGGGGCCTTGGCCACCTTGAC
>CBDUSV010000070.1:0-10991 GCA_965369885.1 uncultured bacterium | reverse complement strand
GCTGTCCTGTTGGTGGGGGGGCGTGGGGGGGGCGCGGGGGGGGGGTTTGGGCCTTGGGGGGGGGCCCCCGCGGGGGGGGGGGGCCGGGGGGGGGGGGGGGCCCCGCCCCCCCCGCGGCCCCGATGGCGGTAACAGCGCCCTGGCGCCAGGCCGCGCTGGCAGCAAAGCTGAGGGCGACCTTGGCGGCGGGCTCCGGCGTCGACAACACGCCGCGCGCCAGTGCCGTTAAGGTGTCGTCCATCTGTGTCATTGCCAATTCTCAGTAGGAATGCTTCCGGCCGGCGAGAATGCGTATTAAAATGGGCGGGACCAACACTACAACAGGGGACCACCATGCACAAAATCCACATGCCAGCGCAGCTCCGCGCCAATCCCAATTACAGCCACGGCATCGAGGCCGGACCCAATATGCGGTTTCTCGCCATCGCCGGACAGACCGGCCAGGACAGCGACGGCAACATCGCCGACGGCATCGAGGCCCAGGCCGATCTCGCTTGGGGCAAGGTCGTCGAGGTCTTGAAGGAAGCCGGCATGGGACCCGAACATCTTCTCCACTACACCTCTTATCTGATCAATCGGGAAGACGACGTCGGCTACAACAAGGCACGCATCAAATGGCTGGGGGACGTCCGGCCGGCCTCGACCAAGGTTTATATCTCCGGCCTGGCCCGGCCCGAGTTGCTGTGCGAGGTCCAGGCCTTCGCCGCGGCGCCGGCCTGAGTTCAGGCGTCCGCTGAATCCTTGGCTTCGGCGTCGTCGTCGCGGTCGTCAATCAAGCGGCGATAGATGGTGTAAACCTCATTGGCGGTCGCCTCGATGTCTTGCTTGAGGGTCTCGAAGCTGGCGTTGTCGGTGGTCTCGGCCAGCAGCGCCTTGAGGCCATCGGGCACGATCTCCTCGTCGAATTTGCCCTCATAGGTTAGCCGCAACATGCCCTGAAGGTTGCGCCACAGCCGGTTGGCGCGGATCAACTGAGCCACCTCCTGCGCATCGAAAAGCCCGGCCTCGCCAATGCGCCTGAGCGCTTCGACCGCCGAGGGCGACAGAATTTCAGGGTGGTCGCAGGCATGACGCAATTGCAGATATTGGGCGATGAACTCCACATCGACGAGGCCGCCGCGTAGATATTTGATCTCCCAGATCGACTGTGCGGGATGGCCGCGTTCGACCCTGCGGCGCATGTCGGCGACGTCCTCGGTCAGCTTGGCGCCATCACGGCGCTGGGTGAGGATATGGTGGATGGCTTCGGTGAGCCGCGCGGCGAGCGGTTCGGGACCCGCGACCACGCGGGCACGGGTCAGGGCCTGGCGTTCCCAGGTCCAGGCGGCTTCGCGCTGATATTGCATGAAGGCCTCGAAGCTGGAGACGATGGGCCCGGCGTTGCCCGAAGGCCTGAGGCGCATGTCGACTTCGAACAGGCGTCCCTCGCTGGTCGGCGCCGAAATCGCGCTGATCAGGCGCTGGCCGAGGCGGGCGTAATATTGGCTCACCGCCAGGGGGGTCTTGCCGTCGGACATCACGAGGCCGCCGGGGGCATCGTAAACGAACAATAGATCGAGATCCGAATTCTCGGTGAGTTCCGCCCCGCCCAGCTTGCCGAGGGCCACAACACACATGGCGCCGTCCTTGATCTCGCCATGATCGGCGGCGATCTGTTCGGTGGTGATGGCAAGGAAGCGCCGCAAAATGGTGTCGGCGATATTTGAGAGCGCAATGCCGGCGCCGTCGGCGTCCAGGTTATGGCGCAGGATCTGGACGCCACAGCGGAACTTGCGGTCGTTGGCCCAGCGCCGTGACAGCTCGAGGATGTCCTCAAAATCCCGCGCCTGTTCCAAGGCCTCGGTGAGTTCATTGTCCAGGATGTCGGGGCCGGGCAGGGGCTCGAAGAAACCGGCGCTGAGCACGGCGTCGAACAGCGATGGATTGTGGCTGAGATAGCTGGCAAGACGCGGCGCCGTTCCCATGATCTCGGCCACCAAATCGAGAAGGCCGGGATTGGCGTAGAACAGCGACAACAGCTGAACCCCGGTGGGCATGGTCTTGAGAAATTCATCGAAGTTGAGCAGCGCCGCGTCGGGCTGGGCGGTCTTGGAAAAGGCGTCGAGCAGCGACGGCAGCAGCTCGGTCAGGAGTTCGCGGGCGCGGGCACTGCGGGTGGCGCGGGTGCGGCCATGATGCCAGCCGCGGATCACCGCCGAAGCCTTGGCGCCTTGGGCATAGCCGAGGTTGGCGAGGGTCTCCAGGGTGTCGGGGTCGTCCTCGTTGCCGGTGAAGACCAGATTGCCTCGCGCGGTCAGCTCCGGCGCTTCCTCGAACAGATCGGCGTAGTGTTTCTCCACATTGCCGAGATGGCCCAACAGCTTGGCGCTGAAGGCTTTGATACTGTCGTAACCGAGAAAGACGGCAACATTGCCCAGGTCTTCGTCATTGACCGGCAGGACATGGGTCTGGCGGTCGTCGATCATCTGCAATCGATGCTCGATGCGGCGAAGGTAGCTGTAGGCCGCGGTCAATTGCTTGACGCAATCTTCGCTGATATGGCTGGTGGCCAACAGGGCCTCCAAGGTCTCGCAGGTGGCGGCGGTCCGAAGTCTGGGGTCACGCCCGCCCCAGATCAGCTGTTGGGTCTGGGCGAAAAATTCGATTTCGCGGATGCCGCCGCGGCCGAGTTTGACATTGTGGCCGGCGACGGCGATTTTGCGCCCGCCGCGATGGGCATTGATCTGCCGCTTGATCGAATGGATATCCTGGATGGCGGCGAAATCGAGGGACTTGCGCCACAGGAAGGGACGAAGACGGCCAAGGAAATCCTCGCCCGCCTGGATATCTCCGGCCACCGGGCGCGCCTTGATCATGGCGGCGCGTTCCCAGTTCTGGCCCATGCTTTCATAGTAGGTCTCGGCGGCGAGCATGGAGAGCGCCACCGGGGTGGAGCCGGGATCGGGGCGCAGGCGCAAATCGGTGCGAAACACGTAACCGTCCTGGGTGCGTTCCTCCATCAGGCGCACCAGATCGCGGGTCAGGCGCACGAAGCATTGTTGCGGAGTTTGCGGCCCGGTATAGCGGATTTTTTCGTCGTCATAGAGCACGATGAGATCGATGTCGCTGGAATAATTGAGCTCATGGGCGCCAAGCTTGCCGAGGCCTAAGATGACATAACCGCAGTTCCGTTCCGCCTCACCGGGTTCGCCAAATTCGATATCTCCGGCGGTGGCGGCGGCACGCAACAGATGGGCCGTCGCCAGGGAAAGCGCGGTGCCGGCGAAATCGCTGAGCCGCCCGGTCACGGTTTCCAGCGGCCAGATGCCGGCAATGTCGGCAAGGCCGGTCACCAGCGCCACCCGGGACTTGGCAAGGCGCAAGGCGGCCATGAGGTGGGCGTCGGCGTCGTGTCCGCTGCCGGCGTCGGCGGCTTCGGCCCTGAGGTGGCTGATCGCCGCGTCGAAGCTGGCGTCGGGGCCGTCCTTGACGATGCGGTGGAAGAAGCCGGGCTGGTGAAGGATGATCTGGGTCAAATGGGGGCTGTTGCCGAAGACGGCGTCCAACAGGGCATTGGCGGTGGAATCACCCTTGAGATGGGCGGCGAATTCGGCGAGAACGGGGTCGCCGGCGGTGGCATCTTGCCAGCTTTCATGGCCCCGGCACGCGCGCGCGGTGTCCCCGGCTTTCGGCAGGCTCGCCGCCATGGCCAAAAAATGCAACTGTTCCATTCCCTGGCGCCACCTTTTGCCGCACACTGGGACTACAGAATTTAGCGTTAGGATAACATAGAGACTTTGTCGAGTGATTCGCCGTACATCCATATTGCTTCTCGAGATTTTGGCTGTCTGCACCGCCGGGCTGACGGTTTTGATCGTCCTCATCGGGCTCAGACTGTGGAGCGGCCCGGTGTCGCTGGATTTCCTGACACCCCATATCGAAGAGGCGCTGAATTCCATTGATCCGGCTTACAAGGTGCATGTTGACAGCACTATCCTGACCTGGGCGGGGTGGGAGCGCACCCTGGACCTTCGCGTCGTCGGCGTACGGGTGATTGGTGCCAAGGGCGTGGAGCAGGCCGTGATACCGGAGATGTCAGTGAGCCTCAGCGCCCGCGGCATGGTCAGGGGCCTGATCGCGCCGACCGCGCTCGAAATCTTCAGACCCAGATTGTCCCTGGTTCGCGCCAAGGGCGGCGCCTTCGAACTTGCCGCCGGCCCTGGCGCCTCGGGCGCGGCGGGCAAGGTGTCCGGCTTGTTGACGCCACTGATATCGGGCCTGTTGCGGGCCCCCGATCCCGACTGGGTGCTGGGCTATTTGACCCGGGTCAGCGTTCTCGAGGCCGATGTCACCATCGATGACCGCCATCGCGGCTATTTCTGGCATGCGCCCAGGGCCGACATTCGCATGTTCCGTGACCGTGAAGGGATCAGGGCCAACGGCGTCGTCTATCTTGAGGTCGCCGGCCGCCGGGCCCGCTTCGATCTTGCCGGCACCTACGACAATGCGGCCAAGAATATCGATCTGGAGATCAAGTTCGCCGATACCGATCCGTCCCATTTCGTCGCCCTATTGCCGTTTCTCGATCCGGTGTCCCGTCTTCAGGTTCCGATCAGCGGCCGGATCGGCCTGGTCACCGGCATCGAAGGCCGTATCAACGAATTGCGCTTCGACCTTATTACCGGTGCCGGCACCTTGCGCCTTCCGGAGATCTATGACGAACCGGTGAAGCTCAAGGCCTTGAGAACCCGGGGCCGTTTCACCCAGGATTTGCGCGCCCTCAAGCTGGAGACCCTGACCCTCGATCTCGGCGGCCCGGTGGCCGAGCTGACGGCCGAGGTCTCGGACCTGAACGCCGCCGCCAAGATCACCGCCGATGCGGTTCTCCATGATTTCACCGTTGCCGACCTCAAACGGTTTTGGCCCCCATCGCTCTCCGTCAATGCCAGGAGCTGGGTGGTCAAGAACCTCCATAAGGGGCGCATGTCCGAGGCCAAGTTCTCGGTCAAGGCGCAGGGTACGGGAAAGGGTATCAGCGGGGTCAAGGTCGGGACCCTCACCGGCGGTTTCGATTTTTCCGAAATGTCGGTCACCTATCTCAGGGGATTGCCGCCTTTCCGTGGGCTTGCCGGCACCACGCGGGTGACCCTTGATCGTTTGGATTTCGATGTTTCCAAGGGCAGGGTTCTGGGGCTTGGGCTCGGACAGGGAACCATCAGCCTCAGGGACCTCGACACCGATAATGACGAAAATATCACCGTTGATACGGTGTTGCGCGGCCCGCTCAGGGACGTGCTTTCCATTCTCAACCGGCCCCGGCTCAGCCTTCTCGGCAAGCTCGGATTTTCCCCGGGCAAAACCGGCGGCCATGCCGCCGTGCGTCTGGTGTTGCGCCTGCCGCTGATCAATGACGTGACCTTCGAGCAGGTCCAGCTGCAAGCGGCGGCGAACGTTCGCGATGTCAGTATTCCCAAGGTGGTCGGCGATCTTGGCATTGAAGGCGGCAGCGCATCCTTGCAACTCGACAATCACGGCATGAAGGTCGAGGGCGCCATGATGTTGTCCGGCGCGCCGGCGAGCCTGGTCTGGGTCGAGAACTTCGATGATCAAGTGAGCTTTCGCAGCCGCTATGATGTCAAGGGCACCTTCGATGCCGCCGCGCGCGGAAAGTTGGGGGTCGAGATTGGGGAATATCTGCAAGGACCCGTCGATGTCGACCTCACTTATGTGGATTACGACCGCAAGCGCGGTGACATGTCGATTGCCGCCGATTTCCGCAAATCCGCCCTGACCATATCCGGGCTTCATTGGAGTAAGCCCAAGGGCGCCGATGGAAGCGGGCGCTTTTCCCTGGTGTTTGGCGATGGCCTGATCAAAAGGGCCAAGGATTTCACCATCGTCACCGGCGATTTCCAGGCCAACGGCAGTGCCAAATTTGCCGCCGACGGCAAAAGCCTGCGCCAGATCCGCCTGGCCAGAATGGTATTCGGCAAAACCGATAGCGCCGCCATCCTCACCATGCGCGATGACGGTGGCTATGACATCAACCTTGACGGCAGAAGTTTCGATGCCACCCCCTATATGGCAGTCGGCGATCAGGGCAGCCAATTGCCGCCCATGCGCCTGGCCTTCGCCCTCGACCGCATGTGGTTCAGCAAGGATGGCAAATTTTCCAAGGTCAAGGGAGGCTTCACCCGCCAAGGCGGCAAATGGCGCTCGGTCAAGTTTGATGGCAGGGTGGGGAAGAAGGGGGCTCGGTTCGCCTTCCGCCTTGCGCCCGGGGGCAAGGGGCGCAGACTTGGAATCAAGTCCTCTGATGCCGGCGCCACGCTCAGGGTCTTCGGCATCACCGAAAACATCATCGGTGGGCGGTTGCTGGTGTCGGGCGAATATGATGACAGCATCAAGGATGCTCCCCTCAAGGGCCGTGCCAGCGTCAGGAGCTACCGCCTGCTCAAGGCGCCGTTGATGGCCGAAGTGCTGACCGTGGCCTCGCTGACCGGCATTCCCGATCTCCTGTCCGGTCCCGGCATCGGCTTCGATAGCTTCGAGACGCCGTTTGTCCTCAAGGACGATATCCTCCATGTCAAGGATTTGCGCACCCATGGCAACGCCATCGGTTTCACCGCCGACGGGCGCATTGATTTCAAGAAGCTCAGTTTGGATCTGCGCGGCACCATCGTTCCGGCCTATTCGGTCAATTCCATTCTCGGCAATATCCCGGTGCTCGGAATTCTGTTGACCGGCGGCAAGGGCAGCGGCGTGTTCGCCGCCACCTACAAAATGTCGGGACCGGTGAAAAAGCCCAAGATCACCGTCAACCCCTTGGCGACCCTGGCGCCGGGCTTCCTGCGCGGCCTGTTCGACATCTTCGACAGCGACAAAAGCAAAAAAAGCGGCCAAAGCAACGAAAGCGGCGACTTCGACAACGAGGCCCCCATCGCGCCGGAACCGCCCGCCAAGGACGACGGGAATTAATCTAATCGGTTACACGCAAAAGCGCGTGGCGTTTGCGTCCCGCCGACAGCTTGATGACGCCGTCATCGTTGACGTCGGCCAGGGTGACGGCTTGCGTCTCGCTTTCGATCACGGTGTCGTTGATGCGCCCGCCGCCGCCCTTGATCAGCCGGCGGGCCTCGCCATTGGTGGCGGTGAGCCCAGCAAGTTTGAGGGCATCGAAGGCGGCAATTCCAGTTTCGAGCTCGGCCTTGGGGATATCGATGATCTGGAGGCCGGACACGCCATCGCCACCCTCGATCATGCCGGAGCCGCCTTGTTCGAAGACATTGGCGGCGGTTTTGTTGGCTTCGGCCACCGCGGTGTCGCCGTGGGCAAGCCTAGTCGCCTCGTCGGCAAGGACCTTCTTGGCATGGTTGATCTCGGCGCCTTCGAGGGCTTCGAGCCGCGCGATCTCATCCAACGGCAAATCCGTGAACAGCTTGAGGAAGCGGCCGGTATCGTCGTCATGGCAATTGCGCCAGTACTGCCAGTAGTCATATGGCGATAGCTTGTCGGCGGAAAGCCACACCGCGCCCTGGGCGGTCTTGCCCATCTTGTCGCCGCCGGCGGTGGTGATCAGCGGCGAGGTCAGGCCATAAAGCGCACGGCTCTCGATCCTGCGGCCGAGTTCAACGCCACTGACGATGTTGCCCCATTGGTCCGAGCCGCCCATTTGCAACACGCAATCATGGCGCCGGGCGAGTTCCAGGAAATCATAGGCCTGCAACACCATGTAATTGAATTCGAGAAAGGTGAGGGGCTGTTCGCGGTCGAGCCTGAGCTTCACCGATTCGAAGCCGAGCATGCGGTTGACCGAAAAATGCCGGCCGTAATCGCGCAGGAACGCGATATAGCCGAGCGCATCAAGCCATTCGGCGTTGTCGGCCATGATGGCGCCGGTGGGCCCGTCGCCGAATTCAAGGAACCTGGAAAACACCGTGCGGATGCCCGCCATGTTGGCGGCGATGTCGGCGTCGGACAGCAACTGGCGGCTTTCATCCTTGCCCGAGGGATCGCCGACCTTGGTGGTGCCGCCGCCCATCAGCACGATGGGGCGGTGGCCGGTGTTCTGCAGGATCCGAAGCGCCATGATCGGCACCAGGCTGCCGACATGGAGGCTCGCGGCGGTGCAGTCGAAGCCGATATAGGCGGTGATGACTTCCTTGGCGGCGAGCGCGTCGAGCTCTTCGGCCGCGGTGCACTGGTGGATGAAACCGCGCGCCGTCAGCTGTTGCAGAAATTCCGATTGCAATGTGGCCATCGCTTAGGTGTGTGCTCATAAAGGGTTGCGGCGTTAGGGTCCGGACCCTAGGAGCCATCGGCGAATCCGGGGCGGTGTAGCACAAACCCCTATCAGGTACAACGACACCCCTGGATCGAATGGCAGGGGGCTTGAAACCGGGCCGCCGTTGGCGCAGTTTCCGAGGCTGGCGGATGTCGACGGAAGGAGCACATTTTGTCTCTATTGGCCCTGGGCTTGATGAGCGGAACGTCGCTGGATGGCGTCGACGCGGCCTTGCTGCGCACCGATGGTATTGCCGTGGCCGAGCCCGGCCCGGCCCTGACCCTGCCATATGCCGACGATACCAGGGCGAAACTGCGCCAGGTGCTGGGGCGCGCCGAACCCGATGCCTTGATCGAGGACGTCACCCGCGAGATCACCCTGCTGCACGCCGACGCCGTTCATCAATTGCTCGAAAAAAATCGGATAAATGCCAAAGACATAGATGTTATCGGTTTCCACGGTCACACCATCTATCACCGGCCGCAAGCCCGGCGTACCTGGCAGATCGGCGATGGCGCCCTGTTGGCGCAGCAATGCGGAATCGATGTGGTCGATGATTTCCGTAGCGCCGACGTCGCCGCCGGTGGCGAGGGCGCGCCGCTGGCGCCGCTCTACCATCAGGCCCTGGCCCGGGACTTCGACCGTCCCGTGGCCATCCTCAACATCGGCGGCGTCGCCAACGTCACTTGGATCGGTGAAGTGGGGATCGGTGAAGTGGGGATCGGTGAAGTGGGGATCGATACCGATGAAGAGGGGCTAATCGCCTTCGACACCGGTCCCGGCAATGCCATGCTGGATGACTGGGTGGGCAAGATGTGCGGCCGGCCCTTCGACAAAGACGGCGCCCTGGCAAGCGCCGGCCGGGTCCACGGGCAAACCCTGGCCCGGCTGTTGGATCACCCTTATTTTGCCCAAAAGCCGCCCAAGTCCCTCGACCGCGATGATTTCGACGTCGACATGCCCGCTGGGCTGCACGATGGGCTTTCCGATGGGCTTTCAGCGGCCGACGGCGCCGCTACATTGGTGGCGTTCACCGTGGCGGCGGTGGCGCGTGGGGCGGAATTTTTCCCAGCCCCGGCCCGGCGTTGGCTGGTCACCGGCGGCGGGCGTCACAACCCGGCAATCATGGCGGCGTTGGGCTCGGCCCTCGGTGTCACGCCCGCGCCGGTGGAACAGGTGGGATGGAATGGCGACGCCCTCGAGGCCCAGGCCTTCGCCTTTCTTGCCGTGCGCGCACTCAACAACCTGCCCGTGACGGCGCCAAGCGTCACCGGCTGCAGCGCCGCTGTCTTGGGCGGCAAATTGCACAAAAAGCCCTAGATAAGGAATTGCGTGCCGTTAGCTGGCCTTGGCCACCGGTTTTTCCGCCAGGCTCTCGTCCAGATAGGCTTCGATTTCGGCGTTCAATTCCTTGAGCTTGTCATGGAAGAAATGATTGGCGCCCTTGATCACCCGGTAATCAACGGCGATGCCGCGCTGGTTGGATAGTTTCTCGGCCAGCTTGGCGACTTCGGCCTCCTCGACCAGTTCATCCGCGTCACCTTGGAGAAACAGCCCGGACGCCGGGCATGGGGCGAGGAAGGAAAAGTCGTAAAGGCTGGCCGGCGGCGAGATCGAGATATATCTTTCGATCTCGGGCCGGCGCATCAACAGCTGCATGGAAATCCAGGCGCCGAAGGAAAACCCGCCGATCAAGCAGCGTCGGGCGTCGGGATTGTGGCTTTGCAGCCAGTCCAGGGCCGCCGCGGCATCACCTAACTCTCCCTGGCCCTGATCGAAGGTGCCCTGAGAGCGCCCGACGCCTCGGAAATTGAAGCGCAAGGCCGAGAAATCGCGCTGCACGAAGGCACGGAACAGGGTGTAGATCACCTTGTTGTTCATGCTGCCGCCATGCTGGGGGTGTGGGTGGAGCAAAAGCACGATCGGGGCGTTTTCAAGCCGGCTGTGGTGGTAACGCCCTTCGAGGCGGCCATCGGGACCGTTCAGGATCACTTCCGGCATGGCTGCACCCCACAAAACTTTGCAACTTTTGGGGCCTTTAAATTCAAGATCAATCCCTGAACTTTGTTATTTTTCAATGATATAGACACTTGTCATCCTCTAGGTACTGTAGATACTTGATTCTACCACTCGGGTACTCTATATTTGGGTGGTCCCCGGTGAGGATTCAACTGCGCCGTTTGATGACAAATCCGACAATGAAGCCGGATTGGCGCACTTGGTAAGGTCCCCTGGGGGGCGGTCCTGGATTGCGGTTTTACCGACAAATCGGGCCGGCGGATTGGATGATTTATGGTAACAACGATGGCAACTGGATATAAATCGCCCTGATCCGCTAATGCACACTCTTGGACTCACAATAGCACAGACAGCACCATGATTTTCAAAAACCTTTGCAACGAAATAGATTCAATGATCGCCCGCGATCCCGCGGCGCGGTCACGGCTCGAGGTGGTTTTCGCCTATCCCGGGTTCCACGCCTTGATGATTTACCGCCTGTCCAATCTCCTGTGGCGGCATAACTGGCACCTTTTGGGCCGTTTTATGTCCCATGTTGGGCGTTTTCTCACCGGCATCGAAATTCACCCCGGGGCCAAGATCGGACGGCGGTTTTTCGTCGATCACGGCATGGGCGTCGTCATCGGCGAGACCTCGGAAATCGGCGACGATGTGACCCTTTACCAGGGCGTGACCCTGGGCGGCACTTCGCTCGACAAGGGCAAGCGCC